>DASQCY010000724.1:0-1835 GCA_035634495.1 Allostellaceae bacterium | reverse complement strand
AAGCATGCGCTTCGTTCCGGTCAAGACCGAAGAGCAGCAGGCGAACGGCATCGTGTTCCGCGCCCGCGATCTCCTGGTGCGTCAGCGCACCCAGTGCGTCAACGCTCTTCGCGGGCACCTGATGGAATACGGCTATGTCTTCCCGAAGGGCATTACCCATGTTGAAACCCTTATCGCCGTGGTCGAGGATCTACAGTCCTCACTTCCCGACAGTGCGCGCGTCATCCTAAAGCTGCTGGTCGACACCTTCACCGCGTTGGAGGCGCAGATCGCCGCATTGGATGCTGAGATCAGGCAACGCTCGAAGTCGGACCCAACGGCATGCCGGTTGATGACGATTCCGGGCGTGGGGCCAATTGCCTCAACTGCAATCACTGCGCTCGTGCCCGCGGCCGAGGGGTTCCCTGCCGGGCGCCATTTCGCGGCCTGGCTCGGACTGACGCCGTTGCAGAAATCGACCGGCGGCAAGCAAAAACTCGGGGCCGTTTCGAAACGCGGTGAACGGACAATCCGCCGCCTATTGATCATTGGGGCGAGTGCCGTGGTTCGACAGGCCAGCCGACGCGGGGCACCCAAGGGGTCGTGGCTTGCGCAGATGTTGGCGCGCAAGCCGAAAATGCTGGTCACCGTCGCTCTCGCCAACAAGATGGCCCGCATCATCTGGGCCCTGCTGGTCAAAGGCGGCACCTACAGAACTCCGACCGCGGCGGCGTAGGCTGACCACGATCGCGAGGACGTGAGGGCGAGCGGAAGGAGAGTATGGCGCAACAGTCGGCGAGACGGGGCTGGGACAACCAGGGCTTTCCACTGTGCTTCGAGCACGCTACGGGTGATCTGCACCCAGTCCGCGAACTCCCATACAGGCCGGCGGCTGTCGTCCTGCCGCATCAAAGGCCGGACAGATGACAGCATCCGACCACGCGCAACAGCGACCCCAACGTTTTCCCTTGCCTGAAAGGGGGCGTCCACAGATGGGAAGCGACGCGCCGGCTGAAGGCCGATGCGGGCACCCAGAGGATCCCGGTTATTGGGCTCACCGCGCACGCGATGGCGGGCGACCGCGAAAAGGCCATCGCGGCCGGCTGCGACGATTATGATACCAAACCGATCGAACTGCCCCGGCTGCTTGAGAAGGTCGAGGCGCTGCTCGGCCGCAGTGGCAGCCCCTCGTGAGCGGCGCGCGGTTCGAGCACGCGGTTGCTGCCTTTCTGCGGCAGGAGTTCGGCGCCTCGGTCGCCGCTATCATCGGCTTTGTCGATATCCTCCTCGAGGACGCCCGCAAGCAAGGTCTTGAAGACTTTGTCCCGGATCTCGACCGAATGCGGCTCGCCGGAGCACAGCTCGCTGCGTTCATCGAACAGGCTGTGAACCCGCGCATCCAGCCCGGGAAGGGCGCAGTCGATCGGGCCCGGCTGCGCCATGATCTGCGCACGCCGCTTAATGCGATCAAAGGTTATGGAGAGTTGCTGGTTGAGGAGGCGCGCGGAGACGGACGCGAGGCGCTTTTCGACGATTTGACCAAGGTGCTCGACCTTGCCGACCGTCTGCTTGGGGAAATCGACAAGATAGTCGAATTTGCCGGCGATGGCCTGGAGACAGTCGGCAATGTGTTACAGACGATCCGACCTCTCGGTGGCGCGGACATTACCGATCGGCACGCAATAGCAAGCCCGATCCTGGTCGTCGACGACAATGCCTCAAATCGCGAACTCCTGTCGCGGCGGCTGCGGCGTGAAGGGCACTCGGTGATGGTCGTCGAGAGCGGCGCATCGGCACTCGAGTTGGTCGCCACCGAAAGCTTCGATCTTGTGCTGCTCGATCTGATGATGCCGGGG
>DASQCY010000723.1:0-3558 GCA_035634495.1 Allostellaceae bacterium | reverse complement strand
CGCGCAGCGCGTTGCCGCCCATCCCGCGATGCCGGCCCTCCAAGCGCGCCAGGGTCGAGCCGGTGAGCGCACCCGGCGCACCCGCGGCCAGCGCCTCGATGATGCGGGCATGCGACCGCTCAGCGGCCGGCAGGCCGCCCGAGACGGCCTCCGGCTGTGCGTCGTAAGTGCCGCTGTCCAGATGCTCGAGCGTATCGACGGTGGGCAACACGAAGGCCGGGCCGAAACGGCCGGCGAGCCACGCGAGCGCGCGCGAGCGAAAGCCGGGACGCAGCTTCGGCACATGGTGATCGATCGCCGCGATGTGGTCCTTCCAGTACTCGGCGTGCGCCTCCTCGATCGCCGCCAAGCGTCCATAAACCTGCGCTAGCTGCGGGTTCCTCTCGGTCCGCGCCAGGGTCCGGTAAAGGGCAGCACTGTCGACCTCGCCCTGAAGATTGGCCCTGTAGCGCTGTCGTGGATCTTCTTCGGGCATCTTAGGAGCTCCCTGTCCCCGACTATCTAAGCGGCGGTCGGCTTGCGTTATCGGCCGGGATCAGATTCTGGATGTAAGTCATTGGTTTAGCTCGTCCTTATAGATTATCCCGTCCTTCATGACAAACTTCAGGTTCTTCGCAGGTTCCAGCATGACGCGCAGATCCGTAAGCGGGTCGCCGTCCACTATCAAGAGATCAGCGCAGGCACCGGCGGCAATCGTGCCCAGTTTGCCCTCTTGCATCAGAAGTGCCGCGTTGGTAATGGTGGCCGATTGAATAATATTAGCCACGGCGTCTAATTCCATTCTGATTTCGAATTCCCTGAGTTGAGATTTTTGTGCTTCAGGTCCCCACAAATCCGTGCCGAAAGCAATTGGAACACCGTATTGCCTCGCCCAGGTGTAGACTTGTTTTCCTCGGGCTACCGTTCGCCTGAGATTATCAACTATCGACTCTGAAAGACGGTTTTCGCCGGCGCTTTCGATGCGCTGCACAAGAGAGATGAATGTGGGATCCAGATAAGCACCGTACTCGGACATCATCGCTATTGTTTCTTCACTCGCAAAATTGCCGTGCTCGATAGAGCGCACGCCGGCTCTGAGGCACCGCCGTATCCCTTCGTCCGTATAGACATGAGCCATGACGTAGGTGCCGCGGGATTTTGCTTCTTCTACGATCGCTAGTAATTCCGGCTCCGAATATTCGTACAGGGTTGAATGAGCTTCCGACGGAAAGACGACGCCACCCGATGCAAACAGCTTGATTTGGGCCGCCCCTCTTCGCAACTCCTCGCGCGCCGCCTTACGCACCTCGTCGACTCCATCGGCAATCACCGACATAACGGAGAACGGGCTTACATGACCGCACGGGTCGATCAGCTCATCGGGAGTGCGAAAATCGGCGCCCCCGCCCGTCTGGGTTAGTGCCTTTCCCGAGTAGTAAAGTCTCGGCCCGACGATAGTTCCCTCTGCCAAAAGCCCCGCGATCGAGTGGTCTGCGCCACCGGCCTCTCGAATCGTGGTAAACCCGTCCATCAAACTGCTTCTAAGATAATCTGAACAAGCCATCGTAATTGCGGATGCTGAATAAGAAATGTTCCTCGGGCTCAATGTCAGTCCCGTGACATGAGCATGTGCATCTATGAGCCCCGGCATTAGTGTCCTACGGGAAACATCGATAACCGTGGCATCCACAGATTCGATGGGTGTCGAGGACACCGAATCGATGTAGTTTCCTCTCACAAGAACATCGAAACCGGTCTGGAGTTTTGTGAACCCGTCGAGCACCAGGTTCGCGTTTTTAAAGAGGATCTTCGACATCCTTCACCTCGCAGGGTGCCATTCAGCCGAGATGCGAACGGATGAACGCACCCACATTGGCAAGGGCGCGACGTCTCGCGGCCAGCTGCTGATAGAACAACTGCCAGGCATGGGTCATGTCCGGCCATACCTTCAATGTTACCCACACATCAGCCGCCGCCGCCACACCGGCAAGCCGGACCGCGTCGTCGAGCAGCATTTCGGCGGAGCCGACCTGTATCAACGCGGGTGCAGTCCTCTGAGATCGGCGCATGGACCGCCGAGGCAGGCGGCGCGCGGGGATCGGCCCCGTTCAGCTATGCGGCAAGTTCCATCAGATTGGATTTTTGGATCAGCGGATCGACCGCGGCCTTCCCGGTTATGCCGACGGCCTCCAGATTGACCCATGGCGAACTGCACCAGGTGCAAGCCGGCGGGGGAACGCCTGTATCGCACAGAGACACCAGCATCGCTATCGCGAGCCCGCGGCGAATCCGTTCGCGTGCGCTGCCTCGACCCTGCATATCCTTCGGCAGCGGGTATCGACCGCCCGAGCATCGAGCCACTTGCGCCGCTCGCTCAATCCTGCCAAGCGAGGGCTTGACGCCAGGAACTGGCGGGTGGCGTCGATTTCGGCATCTACCATCACGCGCTTCCTCAAACGCGTCGTTCTAATCCCCCTCGCCTCCCGCAAACCGCCAATCGAGGTTCCGGATCGGCTTGTTGTACCGTCCGGAGGTGCCATTTCCGTTGTTATTCGGTTGTTAGGCCGATCGAAATTCGTTGATCGCCTGAAAAAATTCGTTGATCCGCGGAGTAGCGAATTTCAGAGCTAACCCCTTGTCTTAAAGACCTATTCTGGACGACGAATTGGTCGTTTCGAAGGCGAGATCGCGATTTTCGTTGTATTTATGTTCGACTCAGCGCGGGGCGAACGTCACCAAGACGCCGGTCGCTGCCTCGTCGGGATGGTCGAACGATGTTTTGAAGTGCGTGGTTTCGCCCGGCCCCAACCGAGCGGTCGGCGGATCGATGATCTTGAACTGGGTCTCCTTCTCGGCCGGATCGCGCAGCGCCACCCGAAGTCGCGGCACATCGCGCGCTGCGCTCCCGGTGTTGGTGATGTCGCCCTCGATGACCAAGCCCTCACCGGTACGCGTAGGTGCGATCTTCGCGAGCTCAAGCCCGGGCCCGGGCGGCGCACCCGACAGCCCGGCCAAGGCGTAAAGCCGGGCCGCCGCTGGCCACATCGCCGCAACCTCCTTCCGGGCGATGATTGCGGCGAGGACGGCGAGCGCGAGCAACACGAATATCATACCCAACACACCCCAGCCCACCGCCGGCCGGCGACGCGGGTGTCGTCGCGGCGCCGGCACCGGCAAAGGTCCCGGACGCGGTGGAACTTCTAGTGCCGGTTCGATTCGTGGGGGAGCGGGACGAGCCGCGGGCTCTCTGTCACCCACCTCCGGAGGTGGGGGTCGACGCCAGGTATGGCCGCAATTCGCGCAGCGTACGGTGCGTCCCGCCGGTCGGTTCAGTTCCTGCTCGTCGACGAGATAGCTGGTCCGACAGGCCGGGCAGGCGAGTATCACGGGAGTCTTCGGCCTTATCGGCCTTCCCGAGAGCCGCCGCGGCGGGCGAGCTCGCGCAAGTGGTGGTCGGCATCGCCGAACATCGTGTCGATCATCGTGACGCGCTTGAAGTAGTGACCGACTTTGTATTCCATCGTCATGCCGATCCCGCCGTGCAGCTGTACCGCCTGCTGCCCGATCAGCCTGCCGGAG
>DASQCY010000722.1:0-4430 GCA_035634495.1 Allostellaceae bacterium | reverse complement strand
CCGACCAGCGTTTTTTGGTATTGAAGAAACGCTTCGACATCGTAAGCGAGCGCTGCGTTGCCGCTTTCGGCTAGTCGCGCGCCGGACCAGAAATTGATGAAATCCCGCCCCAGATGCTCGCCGGCTGCGTTGGTGACGCCGCCGGTCATGTGCGTCGCCACGTCCCACGCCAACAAGACCAGCGACAGCACCGTGAACGCCCACCCCCAGCGCAACACGCGCTCGCGGGTCAGCCAGGGGGCGAGGCGTAGGACATCGACCGCGGCGCGCGGCCGGCACCAGCCAACGGAGCCGGGGATCATTGCTGCAACGTTCCTTCCGAGTCAGCGGCAATGGTTGGATCGTGCGGCGGGCGGCGGCCTCTGCCCGTCCGGCGCGATAACTAAATGCCGATAACGATTTCTGGGTCGGGTGACGACGCACATGACCGGAGAATGCCTCGAGTGCCGCAGGCTTGACGGCGCGGTCAGGCTAAGCCGGCATTGTTGACGCGTAGTTAAGCAGGGCGGGTGCGCCGGCGTCGCTCGACAACGGCTTGACGCGGAGTGCCTTTGTCTGTCGAGTTCGGATCGGAGGCGACGACAGGAGCGGAGAATGCCGCCGAGTGCCGCCGATCACGTTGACACCGACGCAGAGGGCATCGACTACCTGTGGCGGGCGCGCGAATTGGCACCCGAGCTCGCCTCCGCCGCGGATGAGATCGAATGGCGACATGAGCTCCCCGAGCCCCTCGTCGCAGCACTCGCCGAGCGTGGGTTCTTTCGCCTGCTGTTGCCGCGCTCGTTAGGCGGCGCGGAATTGCTCCCCGCCATCTTCGTCCCGGTGATCGAGGAGGTCGCCAAGACCGACGCCAGCACGGCGTGGTGCCTCAACCAGGTGTCGGGCTGCTCGATGACCGCGGCCTATCTCGAGCCCGCCGCGGCCTGCGAGATCTTCGGCGCACCCCGCGGCATTCTCGCCTGGGGTCCAGGACCCGGCACGGCGCGGGTCGTCGAGGGTGGCTACCGCGTCACCGCGACCTTCAGCTTTGCCAGCGGCAGCCACAACGCGACTTGGCTCGGCTGCCACGTCCCGGTCGTCGAAGCAGACGGGAGACCGCGGCTCAACCCCGACGGAAGCCCGGTCGTCCGGACGATGCTGTTCCCGAAATCGAATGCCCGGATGACCGACATCTGGCATGTGATCGGCCTCAGGGGAACCGGCAGCGACCGCTTCTCGGTCGAGGACCTCTTTGTGCCGGAGCGACATACGGCGACGCGCGACGACAAAACTCGGCGCGAGGAGGGTCTGCTCTATCGCTTCAGCAGCCTCCAGCTCTACGCGACGGGGTTTGCCGGAGTGGCGCTCGGGATCGCGCGTAGCACGCTCGACGCCTTTGTCGCGCTGGCGCACGATAAGGTTCCGTTCCGTTCGGGGAGCACTTTGCGCGATAACCATCTGATCCAGTCGCAGGTCGCGCAGGCCGAGGCGCAGCTTTCCGCCGCCCGCGCCTTTCTGCTGCGCTCGCTAGAGGAAATCACCGCCGAGATCGAGCGCATCGGGCATATCACCCTCGATCAGCGGATGGTGATCCGGCTGGCTTCGACCTTTGCCATCCATCAGTCATTGCAGGTCGTCGACACGGCCTATCACGCCGCCGGGTCGACCGCGATCTTTGAGCAGAATCCGTTCGAGCGCCGCTTCCGCGACATCCACACAGTGTCGCAGCAATTGCAAGGGAGGCAGGAGCATTTCGAGACAGTCGGGCAATATCTGCTCGGTCTCGACCCGGGCTCGACGATGTGGTTGTGAGGCCCAGGTCACCGACTGGGCTTTTGCGCGTCAGACGAGCGCCTTCTCTTCGTTGGCGCGGGCTCGCTCTTCGGCAATCCGGTCGATCTCCGCCTTGGCCCGCGGATAGTCCCGCAGAAAGCGGCGAAAATCGGCGGCCGTCAAAACCAACACCCGGCAATAGCCGAGGGCAATGACATCGGCTTGGCGCCGCTCTCCGCTGAGTAACGCCATCTCGCCAAAGAAGTCGCCACTCCCCAGCCGTACCCGCCGGTTCGGCAGCACCACCTCGACCGCACCGGAGGAGATCAGGAATACCGCGTTACCGCGCTCACCCTTGCGAATGACCACTTCGTCGGGGACCAGCAGCCGCGGCCGGAACAGGCGGGCGAGCGCCCGCAATTCAGCGGCACCAAGGCCGGCGAACATGTCGAACTGAGCGAGCAGATCCTCGGCGCGTAGCCCGAGGTCGAGCGGCGGCAGCTCGTCCGTCAGCGTGCGCACCGCCGCGTGCTCGCGCTCCAGATCCTCGAACACCTCCTTCCCGATCAACCCTTCGTTGTACAGGTCATGAAATCGTGACAGTGACAAACGGAAGCCGGACTGCCGGAGGAAACGCTGCTCGAGCGCCTCGGCATATTCCGGGTACTGCAGACGCAAAGCGTCGAGCGCGCGTGTTGTTGCCTCGCTGCGGGCAGCGATGACCTCGCCGAGTAACTCGGCGACACGCTGACCGAGCAAGGCCGCGAGCCGGCTGTCGATAAAGCGGAACAGCTCCTCGAGCGCCAGCCGGCGGATCAGCAACGCCTCGAAACGGATCGAGATCTGGCGCTGCAGCGGGCCGGCGAGCTTCAACATGCGATGCAGCAGGTTGGCGACCCAAAAGCCTCGCTGAAACTCCAGCAAGCCGCGGGCCGCGCGGTTGTAGCCGACCCGTCCTTCGGCCCTGGCAGCGTCCAGTATCAGATTGGTGTTGCGCAGCAGCCGCTCGATCGCGGCGCTCGACACCGTGCGCTGGGCATGATGGTCGAGGATGATCCGGCGCTCCCGATTGGCAAGCGCCACGAGCCCAATCCTGATCCGGTCGCGATCCGAAATCGCCTGCTCCAGATCGGGTTGCGCGGACAGCTCGTCGATGCGCCGGTCTACCGGCTCGGTCGCCGAGCGCGCCACGTCCGGCGGGATCGTGTATTGCGACGCCGTCTCGCTCAAGGCGTCACGCACATCGGCCAGAGACAGCGCCAGCACTTTGTTGCGAAGCGCTTGGTTCAACGGCGACAGGCGATCAAGCTTGAGGAGACGGATGACCGGCCTCAGAGTCAGGCCGTTGACGAGTAAGGTGAACAGCACGAAGCCTGTGGCCAGCACGGCGACGCCGTTCCTGACGTCGGGATCGATCTGGCTGTTTTCGGTCACTGCGAGCGCCAATGCCAGAGTGACCGCACCGCGCAGTCCGCCCCATGCGATCGCCAGTTTGTAAGCGCCGCTCACCTTTTGGCTCAGATGGAGCACGCTCAACAGCGGCAACAACCCGAACAATACTACCGCGCGGGAGGCCAGCGCTGCCGCAACCGCGACCAGCAGCAGCCAGGAATCCTCGAGATGCACGCCGGTCAGCAGCTTGGGCACCAATGTTGAGGCGCTGACAAAGATCAGCGAACTCGCCCAAAAGCCCGTCTGTTCCCAGACCCGCTCGACATATCGCCAATTGTCAGGGGCAAGGCGAACGCGGCCGATGGCACCCGCGGTAAGCCCCGCGCTAACGACCGCGACGACGCCCGAGACGTCGAACAGCTGTTCGGCCAACAGGTAGACGACATAGGGCAGCGCGACCGACAGCGTCACCTCGGCCAAGCGCTCGCCGCCAAGGAAGCACAAGACCGTACCGAAAATGCGCCCGCCAGCTGCACCCAGGATGATCCCGCCGAGGAACGCCTCGGCGAAATGCACGGCGCCGGCGGCAAAGTCCGTCTGCCTGCCCTCCGTGAGCATCGCGACAAGAACGGAAAAGAGCACGATTGCTGCGGCATCGTTGAGCAGGCTCTCGCCTTCGAGCAGCCGGGTGAGCCGAGCCGGTGCCCCCAGCTCGCGGAAGATCGCCACGACCGCAGCCGGATCGGTCGTTGCAACGATGGCGCCGACCAGCAATGCCACGGTCAGCGGGATTCCGGCTGCGAAGGACAGGCTGAAGCCGATTGCCGCGGCGGCGGCAAAGACGGCAACGATCGCCAATGTCAGGATCGGCGCCCAATCCGGCGCGATCTCGCGCAAATCGATCGTCAGCGCCGCATGAAACAACAACAACGGCAGGAATACGACAAGGAAGATCGACGCGTTGAACGGAAGGTCTACGACTGGCCTGACGATATCGTCGAAGGCGTTTGTCAGCGGCGTGTAGAGCAGAAATGACGAGACGCCGCCGATCCCGACGCCGACGACGGCGAGGAGCACGGTGTAGGGCAGATGGAGCCGCTCCGCCGCGGGCTGGACGACGCTGGCGAGCACCAGAAACCCCGCCATGACAAAGGTGATGCTCGCGACGCTGATCAATTCGGGTTACGCCAAACTTGCCGATGGGTAACGATGGCCGGATGCTTTCGTCGTGTCCGCTCTACGAGCCTCCCTTTTGGGTTAAATTATGTCGCTTTACCGCCGCGGCA
>DASQCY010000721.1:0-4258 GCA_035634495.1 Allostellaceae bacterium | reverse complement strand
ACAGCAGCATCGACCAAGCGCGACAACTGGGTCTTGGCTGCATGAATGTTGACCGTGCGCATCGAGGCCTCCTAGTCGGGACTAAGTTTAGGCGTCCTTGACACGCCGGTCGGTCGGCGCTCGCGTAGGATCGGGCGCGGCCTCGGCATCGAGGTGGGCGACCAGCCGGAAGCGCTCGCAATAGAGCAGCATGTCGGGCGCGAAGGTGCCTTGGCGCCCGAAATAGTTCTGATGCGCCCGTCGCCAGGAGGTGAGTGTGCGGTCGTCCTCGCCCTCGTCGTCGGCAAAGGCGCCGTCCACCTCGTCGAAGCGCCGCTGCGTCAGTTCGACCGTCTCGATCACCGCAACCGGGATACCGGAGCCGCCGAGCACGACCCAACGCTTACCGACCTGCGTCTTCGGACCTTCGCTCGCCGCCCAGCAGGTCGCCCGCTTCTTGCCGACGAGCACTAGCTCGGCGAGCTCTTGCGCCAACCGCGGACTATCGCCGAACGAGAATTGCTCGAGCGACCGTCAATCCACATCGCCATCTTTCTTCATCGCCGGGCTCTCGCCAGCTCGCCGCCACACCCTTTATGGCACAACTTGCCGCGGCGGCGAGACGTACTTATATATCGCGCAACGTGCCATTTTAGCAATTACAAAGAAGCTTCGATAGCGGAATTCTGCAACCCGGTCATGGCTTGGCTAATTCCGCTGCCATTCGGCTGCCATGCCCGGTTTTGGCAGCCAAAATTCGGCTGCCGGCCGGATCGCTGAGAATAGCTTATCCGATTGACCGATAATGATATTTTGAGACAGATAGATGATTTTAGAGGTGCAAAAAGAAAATTTTCCGCTGTCCCAGGCGTGGAGGATGGCCGCCACGGGGCGTGAATTGACAGGCTTGTGCGCGATCCCCATACTCCGCCGCTTTCCTGCTCGATGGCGGGCTGGCCGCGCCGGCCCTGCCGAGAAGAGGGGAGGGCCGATGATGCGCGATCCCGGCGGAATGAGCCGGCGTTCGAAATGGGGGCGGCAGATCGTGCCGGCGGCGAGCCGGCGACGACGATAGCCGCGCAACTCCGCGTCTCTTTCCCCCCAACTTATCGCGCAGGAGATTGTCCGTGATTTCAGCAGTTATGCCGACCTACGGTCGGTGGGATGTTGCCGTCGACCGGGGCGAGGGCCCCTATCTCTGGGCCACCGACGGCCGCAAGTTTCTCGATTTCACCAGCGGTATCGCGGTGACCGGGCTCGGCCACTGCCACCCGCATCTCGTCGGCGCCGTAACCGAGCAGGCCAAGCGCCTGTGGCACACCTCGAACCTTTTTCAAATCCCGGGCCAGGAGCGGCTAGCGCAGCGCCTGGTCGACAACACCTTCGCCGACACCGTGTTTTTCGGCAACTCCGGGGCCGAGGCGTGCGAGTTGGCGATCAAGGTCGCTCGCAAATACCAGTCCGAGACCGGGCACCCCGAACGCTATCGCATCATCGCCTGCGAGGGCTCCTTCCACGGCCGCACCCTGGCGACGCTCGCCGCGGCGGGCAACGAAGCCTACCTCAAGGGTTTCGGACCGCCGATGGACGGCTTCGATCACGTCGCCTTTGGCAATTTGAACGAAATGCGGGCGGCGATCGGCAAAGAAACGGCGGCGATCTTTGTCGAGCCGATCCAGGGCGAAGGCGGCGTGCGCTCCGCTCCGGCCGGATATCTCAAGGGGTTGCGTGAAATCGCCGACGAATTCGGCGTGCTCCTCGTCTACGACGAAGTGCAGTGCGGGATGGGGCGGACCGGCAAGCTCTTCGCCCATGAATGGGAGAATGTCCCGCCCGATGTGATGGCGATTGCCAAAGCGCTCGGCGGCGGCTTTCCAATCGGTGCTTGTCTTGCGACCGAGCGCGCCGCGACCGGCATGGTCGCGGGCACCCACGGCTCGACCTTTGGCGGCAATCCGCTTGCGGTGGCGGCCGGCAACGCCGTCCTCGATGTGATGCTGGCACCGGGCTTCTTCGAGCGCGTCGACACGATGGCGAAGCTGCTGCGGGAGCGCCTCGAGGCGCTGGTCCGGTCCTATCCGAAGCTCTTTGCGGAGCTCCGCGGTTCCGGCCTGCTGCTCGGCATCCGCTGCGTCGTACCGGCCGCGGATTTCGTCGCCAAGCTTCGCCAGAACGGCCTGTTGTGCCTGACGGCCGGCGAGAATGTGCTGCGCATCCTGCCGCCGCTGATCGTCGGCGAGCGCGAGGTCGAGGAGGCGCTCGGCGTCATGCGCAAGGTGGCGGCGGAGTGGCCGACATGAGGGGCCTCGCGCGCGAAGCGGCGGTAATCCACCGGCAGGGCGCGCCGCCCGGACCGCCGCGGCATTTTCTCGATCTCGATCAGTTCGACAGCGCGGCACTGCGAGGCATCCTCGATCTTGGCTTCGCCTACAAGAACGGCCGGCGCGACCGGCCGCTCGCCGGCAAGACCTTGGCGATGATCTTCGAGAAACCGTCGACGCGGACCCGCGTGTCTTTCGAGGTGGCGATGCGTCATCTCGGCGGCGACACGATCTTTCTCGACAGCGCCGACACTCAGCTCGGGCGAGGCGAAACCGTGGCCGACACGGCGCGCGTGCTATCGCGCTATGTCGACGCGATCATGATCCGCACCAAAGAGTCGAGAAAGTTGGATGAGCTAGCGCATCATGCGACCGTCCCGGTGATCAACGGGCTGACCGACGCCTCACATCCCTGCCAGCTCATGGCCGATGTGATGACCTTGCAGGAAAAGAAAGGACCCATCGCCGGTAAGGTTGTGGCCTGGAGCGGTGACGGCAACAACGTCGCGGCGAGCTGGGTTCATGCCGCAGTCCGCTTCGACTTTACGCTGCGGATCGCTTGCCCCGAGGAGCTCAGCCCGCCACGGCGGCTTTTCGACTGGGCGCATCATGAGGCCGGCCGGGTGCGCCTGACGACGGAGCCGCTGGAAGCCGTCGCAGGTGCGGATTGCGTCGTCACCGATACCTGGATCTCGATGGGCGATGAAGGGAATGTCAACCGCCACAACATGCTGGCGCCGTACCGCGTCGACGAGCGCCTGATGGCGCACGCCAAGCCAGACGCCATCTTCATGCATTGCCTGCCGGCAAAGCGCGGCGAAGAGGTGACTGCCGGCGTCATCGATGGTCCCCAATCGGTCGTGTGGGACGAAGCGGAGAACCGGCTCCACGCCCAGAAGGGCATCCTCGCCTGGTGTCTCGGCTGAAGGGCGGTGATGCAATGCCGGATGGTCCGCCTTCCGGAGCTGTCTCCGGGCCCGACGATCTGGTCCAGCCTTTTCGGATCGATCCCTTCGCGTTGCGTGGACGCCTGGTGCGGCTCGGCCCGACGATCGATCGCATCCTGTCGCAGCATGCTTACCCCGAGCCGGTGGCGGCGATGCTGGGCGAAGCTATCACCCTCGCCGTCGTCCTCGCCGGCGCGCTGAAATACGAGGGGATCTTCACGCTCCAAACAAAGGGCGACGGGCCGATCCGCCTGATGGTCGCGGATGTATCGACCTCCGGGGCCCTACGCGGCTATGCCCAGTACGATGCGGCGAAGCTCGAGGCGGCGCTTATCGGGGCAAGGGTGGGAGTGCTCTCGGTCCCTCGCCTCGTGGGGTCCGGCTACATCGCATTCACCGTCGACCAGGGCGAGGACACCGACCGCTATCAAGGGATCGTCGAACTCGCCGGGGCGACCCTCGCCGAATGCGCACAACACTATTTCCGGCAGTCCGAGCAGATCCAAGCGGGGATCAAGCTCTCGGTCGGGCGCGCGGGACGCCGCGGCACGTGGCGCGCCGGGGGACTAATGCTCCAGCGCGTCCCCCCGGAGGGAGGGTACGGAGTCATCGCCGATGATGTCGAGGACGGCTGGCGACGGGCGATGGTGTTGATGAGTTCGGCCACGGCCGAGGAGCTGGTCGACCCCGACCTGCCGCCGCACCGATTGCTGTTTCGGCTGTTCCACGAGGACGGCGTCCGGGTCTATGACACCCATCGGCTCGAAGCGCGCTGCCGCTGCTCGCGGGAGCGGATCGAGGGAATATTGCGGCTCTTTTCGCCCGACGAACTCGAGGATATGCGTAAGGAGAGGGTCACCACGGTGACCTGTGAATTCTGTAACCGGACCTATACCTTCGATAAGGGTGACCTCGACCGGATTAGGGCGACGTGACGTCGCGGTGACTGGCTGGTTCCCATGAGTGCGAGCTACGAGGCTGAATGGTTTGCCCGATTTGGCGACGAGACCG
>DASQCY010000720.1:0-2525 GCA_035634495.1 Allostellaceae bacterium | reverse complement strand
CGCGATCGCGATCGCGCAGTCGCAAAAGGCGCGCAGCTTCGAACTGCGCGCCGCGCGGTCTCTGGCGAAGCTTTATCGCGCGGCCAATCGCCACGCCGATGCCCACGCCGTGCTGGCGCCGGCGGTCGAGGGCTTCCCGCCGACCCAACAATTCCCCGAACTCACCGAGGCGCAAACCCTCCTCGCGGGGTTAAACCCTTAATCGATGGTCTTCGAGCTAACCATGCCCTCGATGGCATTCGCCTATCGGCCAGCGAGCTGATCCTACCCGCTATCTCCCCCGACCTTTGCTCGGACTTTCCCTGCTACCTAGGTCCGACCCACTCTGATCGGAAGGACCGCTTTCGCGCTCTGCAGCCGATGGCTGACGACTGGGCGTATGGGTGAAGATGCCCCAAATTCGTCATTCAGGACGCCGTCGCGCCGCGATGCTGCCGAACTGCGTCCTCGATCGAGGCAACTCGGAGGTGCTGGCCGGCTTTGGCACGTGGTACCTGATCCTGCTATGCGTTGTCGCCGTGGTCATCATGCTGACCGCCCAGGAAAGGTCGCGGGGCATCGTGGTGCGCGCTTCGACCTCCATCTCCTCTCCGTGCACCGACACCGGAAGCATTAGGCGCGGTCAGATCAGCGGCGTGTTGGGCTTGAGCCCGAGCAAGATGCGGCCATACATCACTTGGTTGGTTTCGAGCGTCAGAGCCCCGTGCATATTGACGGCATGGAGGTCGCGCCAGGCGCGCTGGACCGGATTGGTCTCGGCAATGCCCGAGCCGCCACAGGCGAGATAAAGGATCTCGGCCGCCTCCATGCACTGGCGTACGGCATGGGCGCAGTCCATGCGGACGCGGGCGCGGGCGGTGAATTCCATCATCTCGCCGCGAGCGGCTGCCCCCTCGATGTCATCGGCGCAGCGGTGTAGAAGCAGCCGCGCGACGTGAATGCGGGTGGCGGCATCGGCAACCTGCCGGTGCGTCGTCGGGCTGTCGATCTGGATCTCGTGATCGGTATAGGCGATCTCACGGCCCGGCAGCCGCTCCTTGAACGCGGCCAGCGCCGCTTCCGCCATGCCGAGTGCCGCCGGCGTGATGGCAAGTACCAAGACCGGCACGGCCGCGCCCTTGTAAAGGCTCGTGTCGTGCGCTGCCGCCCCCGGCGCCTCACCGGCAATGATGCCGGGCAGCGAGAGGTAGCGGTGCTTCGGCACGAACACGTCGTTGGCGACAATGCTGCAGCTGCCCGTTCCTCGCAGCCCCACGACATTCCAGTCGTCGCGGATCACGATGTCGCGTGCCGGCACCAGCAGTTCGGCGGCATCGACGACCGTGCCGCCCTCGCCGGCGATCTCGGTGCCCAGCAGCAGCCAGTCCGCATGCTGACAGCCCGACGCGAACGGCCAAAACCCGTCGAGCCGGTAGCCGCCCGCGACCGCTCGCGCCTTGCCGCGCGGCGCGATGCCGGCGCAAACGATCGCATCCGGGTTGGCGCCATAGCTTTCCGCTTGGGCCTCCTGCGGAAACGAGCCGAGGAGCCAGCTATGCGCATGGATCACCCCCATGCACCACGCCGTCGAGCCGCAGCCGCGGGCGATTTCGGCAACGGTGTCGATGTGCGTGTGGAGCGACATCTCGAACCCGCCGCAGCGCCTAGGCTGCAGCACCTTGAAGAGGCCGGCCGAGCGCAGTTCGGCGACATTGGCGTCGGGCAGCCGGCGAAACTGCTCCGCCTCGGCTGCACGCGCCCGCAGCGTCGGCACGAGGGAGGCGGCGCGCGCCACTAATTGGGCGTGATCGGGCATCATCTCTTCCTCCCCAGCATCTTAAAACAGCCAGCAAAGGAACCGCCAGCCGTCTTGGACATTGCACCGGAAACGACGAGCCGCAGAACCTGGAACGGCCGCTCGAGGCGGATGCCGCTGATATATTGGTGTCGACGGGTGCGTCCCCAGCCGTTTCCATCTGATGCCGATGCCGTTGGGCTCGTGACGCGCTGTCGTTTTTCAGCTGAATCGTGTTCGACTGATCCGGATCCAGTTGGAATGATCGAAATGCTTAGAACCTTGCCTGCCTCGGCCACATCCACTAACCTATTGATACCGGCTTCGAGCAGGATATGCAGCTATAAAGAAAAAGGGGGAGCCGGCGTCCCGGCCCCCGAGTTGGCACCATGTCGGGCCTAGTCCAAGACGTCAGAACCTAGACGATTAGAGCTAGGCCCATTCCGACACAAAAACGCTAATGAGCAATTCGACGCTCATCTCGTCCTTGCGTCAGTCACGCTACCCTAGCCTTCATCCGCCGGAGGTTGGCTAGAGTTAACGTCGTTAATACTTGCGCAAGCGCCATGCCATGCTGACACGGCGCGATTTCAGAGGCTTACACGGGATTTGGTCCAAAAGACAGGATTCGTTGGTGCCCCGCGTCCGATTTTCCGGACTGGCGGCGCCGGAGCCGCTGGCTCAGCCGCTCGCACCTGATCGCTTGGTCGAGACCCGGCTCGCCCCGCGTCCCCGCAGCTGCCGATAAAGA
>DASQCY010000719.1:0-7127 GCA_035634495.1 Allostellaceae bacterium | reverse complement strand
CAACCGCCCGGACGTGCTGGACCCGGCGCTGTTGCGCCCCGGCCGTTTCGATCGCCAAGTGGTGGTTCCTAACCCCGATGTGGTCGGCCGCGAGAAGATCCTAAAGGTCCATATGCGCAAGGTGCCGCTGGCCTCGGACGTGGATGCCCGGGTCATTGCGCGCGGCACCCCCGGCTTTTCGGGCGCCGATCTCGCCAACCTCGTCAATGAAGCGGCGCTGATGGCAGCGCGCAAAGGCAAGCGCTCGGTTGCGATGAGCGAGTTCGAGCACGCCAAGGACAAGGTCATGATGGGCGCCGAGCGGCGCTCGATGGTGATGACCGAGGACGAGAAGAAGCTGACCGCCTATCACGAGGGCGGTCATGCGCTCTGCATGCTATATGCCGAAGGGCACGAGCCGCTGCACAAGGTCACGATCATCCCGCGCGGCCGCGCGCTCGGCATCACCATGTTCCTGCCGGAGCGCGACAAATACAGCCAATCCAAGATCGAGATCAAAGCGATGGTCGCGAGCTTGTTCGGTGGTCGCGTGGCCGAAGAGCTGATCTTTGGGCCGGACAAGGTCACGACGGGGGCCGCCGACGACATCCGGCGGGCGACCAATCTGGCGCGCCGGATGGTCACCGAGTTCGGTTTCAGCGAGAAGCTCGGGCCGTTACGCTACAGCGAGAACGAGGAGGAAGTGTTCCTCGGCCACTCGGTTACCCAGCGCAAGAACGTCTCGGACGCGACGGCAAAGGTCATAGACGAAGAGATCCGCCGTATAGTCGACGAGGGCGAGCAGCGAGCGCGAGAAATTCTGACCGCGCATCTCGATGAACTGCACGCGTTGGCCAAAGGTTTGCTCGAATACGAGACGCTGTCGGCCGAGGAGATCCGGCGGATTATCAGGGGCGAGCGGATCGTGCGCGAAAGCTCGACCGGTCCTGCGACTGACGAGGTACGCCCGGGAAGGCGCAGCTCCGTACCGCCTTCCGGGCGACCAACCGGTCTCGAACCCGAGCCGCAACCAGGCGCCTGACAACCTCGGGCCAACCAACCGGGGGGTACGATGACGCGGAGGCTGTTCGGCACCGATGGGATCCGCGGGACCGCTAACAGCGAACCGATGACGCCCGAAACGGCGCTGAAAGTGGCGATGGCCGTCGGCGAATGCTTTCACAACGGCGCGCACAAACATCTTGTCGTCATCGGAAAAGACACGCGGCTGTCGGGCTACATGCTCGAACCGGCGCTGACCGCTGGTTTTGTCACGATGGGCTTGGATGTCGTGCTGGTCGGGCCGCTCCCGACCCCGGCAATCGCCATGCTGACGCGCAGCCTGCGCGCCGATATCGGCGTGGTTCTGTCGGCTTCGCACAACCCTTACGGGGATAATGGCATCAAGCTGTTCGGCCGTGACGGATACAAGCTGTCGGACGAACTCGAGCTGAAGATCGAAGACCACCTAGCCAGGGGACCGATCCGGCGCGCGGCGTCTGCAGAACTCGGGCGGGTCAAGCGACTCGACGATGCCGGCGGGCGGTACATCGAATTCGTCAAGCAAAGCTTTCCTCGCGGACTGAGGCTCGATGGGCTGCGCATCGTCGTCGATTGCGCTCACGGCGCCGGGTACAAGGTAGCCCCGACGGTCTTTTGGGAGCTCGGCGCCGAGGTCTTCTCGCTCGGCGTGTCACCCGACGGTCTCAACATCAACCGCGAGTGCGGGGCGCTGGCACCGGAGCAGATGCGGCGCGAGGTGCTAGCGCGGCGGGCCGATATCGGGATTGCCCTCGATGGCGACGCCGACCGGCTGATTGTCGTTGATGAACGGGGCGTCATCCTCGATGGCGATCAGCTGATGGCGCTGATCGCGACCGGCCTTGCGCGCAGCGGGCGGCTCTCGGGTGGCGCGCTGGTCGCGACGGTGATGTCCAATCTCGGCCTCGAGCGTTTTCTCGCCAGCCAGAATATCGGACTCCACCGCACCACCGTCGGCGACCGCTATGTCGTCGAAAAGATGCGTGCGCTAGGCTGCAATCTCGGCGGTGAACAGTCCGGCCATATCATCCTTGCCGATTACGCGACGACGGGAGACGGTTTGATCGCAGCTCTCCAGGTCCTGGCCTCGATCGTCGAAACCAGCCGTCGCGCGAGCGAGGTTTGCCAACTGTTCACCCCGGTCCCCCAGCTGATGCGCAGCGTACGCTTTGGCGACGGACAACCGCTCGAATCGGCCGCGGTTCAACGAAAGATCGCCAGCGGCGAGAGCCGGCTCGGCAACGCCGGGCGGCTGGTAATCCGCAAATCGGGGACCGAGCCGGTGATTCGGATCATGGCCGAAGGCGAAGATGAGGAGCTGGTCGCCGTGGTGATCGACGACATCTGCGAAGCAATCCTCGCAGTCAACACCGGCACCGAGGACATTCCGATCCGGCCCGTGCGCCTCAACCCGGCCCAGGCAGCGGAGTAGTGCGCGGCAGAGTACTGATCGTCGCCGGTTCCGATTCGGGGGGCGGCGCTGGGATCCAGGCAGACATCAAGACGATATCGATGCTCGACGGCTATGCCGCGACTGCGATAACCGCGCTGACGGCGCAAAATACCGAGGGCGTCTTCGGCGTCTTGCCGATACCACCGGAGTTCATTCGCCGGCAGATCGAGGTGGTTCTCGACGATATTGGCGCTGACGTGATCAAGACCGGCATGCTGCACGATGCGGCGGTGATCGAGGCGACAGTTGCGGTGCTGCAGGAGCGCGCCGCCGCGATTCCGGTTGTCGTCGACCCGGTGATGGTCGCCAAAGGCGGCGCCCGCCTGATCGATCCCGCCGCGCTCGAAGCGCTGACGCAGCTGCTGATCGCGCGCGCCGAGATCGTCACGCCAAACCTCCCTGAAGCCGAGATCTTGTGCGGCACCGCGATCGGCAACGTTGCTGAAATGCAGGCTGCCGGCGAGACCCTGCTCGCCCTCGGCTGCCGAGCGGTGCTGGTCAAGGGCGGGCATCTCTCTGGAGAAACCGTTTCGGACGTCCTCGTCACCGCCGGCGGCGTCAGGGTCTGGGAAAACCCGCGGATTACGACCCGCCACACGCACGGCACCGGCTGCACCCTTGCCTCGGCGATCGCAGCCGGCCTCGCCCAAGGTCTCGGCGTTGCAAGCGCGGTCGATCGTGCCCGAAATTACGTCCAACTCGCAATCGCCAGCGCGCCGGGGCTGGGGCATGGCCACGGCCCTCTCGACCACGCTCATCCGCTGCATGCGGATCGTGCGGCATCGAATTGTTGATACCGGAGGTCCTGCGCATGAACCGGGTCTGGACGCGCGAGTTGGCCGGCTGGAATCCGACGTCAGCGATATCAGAACGGTCTTAAACCGTCTCACCCCGCGCATCGACGAGATGTACGGCTTCCTCACCGTCCGGCTGCCTCAATCGGCGACCAATGCGGAGTTGACGGGCCTGCGGGCCGAGACCAGGACCCAGATCGTTGATCTGCGGGGCGAGACCAAGACCGAGTTTGCCGATGTCCGCCGCCAATCGATCTTCGATATTTTCGCTATCGTCGGTTTGACCGGAGTCATTCTGACCATTGCCGCACGCTTCGCGCATTAGACCAGCCGACCCTTTGCGCGTTATGCTGCGCTGCGGCGGCGGAGGTGCAGATGGCGAAGAGTTATCGGATTGCGGTGATCGCCGGCGACGGCATCGGGCATGAGGTGATGCCGCAAGGGATCGCTGCGATGGAGGCGGCAGCGCGCGTTTATGGTTTCGGGTTCGCCTGGAACAAGTTCGACTGGAGCTGCGAGCGCTATACCAAGACGGGCCGGATGATGCCGGAGGATGGGTTAGAGCGGCTGCGGCTCTACGATGCCGTCTATCTCGGCGCCATCGGCCATCCCGATGTGCCGGATCACGTCTCGTTGTGGGGGCTCTTGATCCCGCTGCGACGGGGCTTCCACCAATACGTCAATCTCCGTCCTGTGCGACTCCTTGCCGGTGTCGAGTCGCCGTTGCGCGATCGCGCTCCGGGCGACATCGACTTTTACGTCGTCCGTGAAAACAACGAGGGCGAATATTCCGAAATCGGCGGGCGGCTCTATGCCGGCAGCGAGTACGAGATGGCGATGCAAGAGGCGGTCTTCACAAAACGCGGGTGCGACCGGATCATGCGCTACGCCTTCGAGCTCGCCCGCACACGCAAGAAGCACGTGACCTCGGCGACCAAGTCGAACGGCATTATTCACACGATGCCGTTCTGGGACGAGCGGTTTGCCGCCGTGGCGCGCGACTATCCGGATGTCAAGACCGACCGGTACCACATTGATATCCTGACGGCGCATTTCGTACGTCATCCCGACTGGTTCGACGTCGTCGTCGGTTCGAACCTGTTCGGCGACATCCTCTCCGATCTCGGCCCTGCGGTGGTCGGCTCGATCGGCATCGCCCCGTCGGGCAACATCAACCCCGAGCGCGAATATCCTTCGATGTTCGAGCCGGTACACGGCTCGGCGCCGGACATTGCCGGCCGCGGCATCGCCAACCCGATCGGGCAGATCTGGTCGGGCGCGATGATGCTCGATCACTTCGGCGAAAGCGCCGCGGCAGCCGCCGTCGAGCGCGCGATCGCCGAGGTGCTGGCCGAGGGGGGAACTCGCACCCCCGATCTCGGCGGCAACGCCGGGACCACCGCCCTCGGCGCCGCCATAACAGCGGCGATCCGATAAACCTCATCCCCGCGGTCTTGCCCGATGCCGTCTGCGGGACAACAAGCCATCGGGTGTCCCGCCGCGGGGCTTCGCGACCAGAATTGCCCCGAAATACAACGAAAATTGCGTTTTCGCCGCAAAACGGCCTCGATCCTCCCGTAAAATATAACCTTATTTCAAAGGTTTACACCGCAAAATCGTTACGCTGCCGATCAACCGAATTTTTCAGAGGATCAACGAATTGAAGCTGTTGTAACAACCGAATTACAACGGAAATTTTGCGGGCGGTAAAATCGGCCGCTTGGCGGGAGAAGGTAAGTCTTGTCGGCAGCGGCGATCGGGCTCATCTCTCGGCAACAGACCACAAGGAGGCGCCCATGACCATCGTCCTCGATCACACGATCGTCCCCGCCCGCGACAAGGAGGAATCCGCCCGCTTCTTCGCCCGCATCTTCGGTCTGGAATACAAAGGCCCGGTGTCGCACTTCGCCCCTGTGCGGATCAACGACACGCTGACCATCGACTTCGACAATTGGGACAGCTTCGAGCGGCATCACTACGCCTTCAAGGTGAGCGAAGCGGAGTTCGACGGGATCTTCGATCGTGTCCGCGGCGAAAGGCTGGCCTATGGCAGCGGCCCGCGGTCGGCAGAGGACATGGAGATCAATCACCGCCATGGCGGCCGCGGCTTTTATTTCCGTGACCCGAACGGCCATCTGCTCGAGGTGTTGACGGCTTAAAGAGCCCTGGATTGCACTCGAATGAATGGGGAAATCATGTCGCAGACTATCGATCAGAGGCCACCGGTGGCGGTCGGCCACGTCCGGCTTCCCACGACCGATGTCGCCGGCGCGGCCCGGTGGCTCGAATCCGTCGGCTTACGCCCGATTTTTGCCGACGCCGATCTAGCGGTCCTCGAGCTCCGCGGCGGCACACATGTCGTCGTAAGAAAGGCGGAAGAGGCACCGAAGGTCGGTGCCGCGGCACCCTTCGACCTGATGGTGGATGATATCGAAGCGGCTCGCCGCGACTATGCGGGAAAGGGTCTCGAACCCTCCGAGATCGCTAGGGGCCGGATCCATGACTCCTTCCACCTTGCAGGGCCGGACGGGCACGATTTCACGGTCTGCTCGTCGCATGCCAGAGGAAGACCAGTCTAAATCACCGTCCCGCACCTCTGCCGCGCTCATGCCGCGGCCTGGGGGTTGGGCGTCGGCCAGCGTCCTCGCCAAGCAGCTTACCGCGTGGGGGGTCGGCGCAAGGCCCAAAAGGCGATGCAACCGCAAAGATAGGCGGCGATCGACAGCATGAAGGCGAGCCGATAGCTGCCGGAGAGGTCGAAGATCCAGCCCGCTGCCCATGACCCGGCAGCGGAACCGATGCCGCTGCCGATCGTAATCACGCCGAGGATGGTCCCGAGCTGACGGCCGGGAAAGAGGTCGGCGGTCTTCGCTGTGATCGCGGGGCCTCGGGCGCCCCATGTCAAACCGAAGAAGCAGGCGTGCAGCCACAATAGCCAGCCTTGGTCGGGGCCGGTGACCAACAAGGCGCAGACCACGCCGAGGATCGAAATGCCGTAGGCCAGGATCGCCGAGAGCTCCCGCCCGACATAATCCGAGAGCGTGCCGGTGAAGATCGTGCCGGCGATGGCAAGAAAGCTGCCCAGCCCGAGCACCCCTGCGGCGTAGAGCTTGTCGAATCCGCGATCGACGGCAAAGGCGAGCTGATGCAACGAGACGAGGAAACTGCCGAGCCCGGTGAACAGGTAGACCGCGAAGAGCAGCCAGAAATGGGGCGTGCGCACAGCCTCGCCCAAGCTCCATTCGGGTGGCAGCAGGGCGGTCGGCGCCAAACCGCGAGGCGGTGGATCGCCTTCCGCCGCGAGTGGGTAACGGGCAGCGCGGCGAAACAGCGAGGCGAGAAATGGTACGACGGCGGCCATGAACGCGGCCTGCGCCAGATAGGTCTCACGCCAGCCGAGGGTCGAAATCAGCAATTGGACGAGCGGCGCTGACGCAGCGCGCCCGAAGCCGTTGGCCGATTGCACGATCGAGATCGCCATGCCGCGCCGCCGCACGAAGTGGCGCGAGAGCAGCGGCACAAAGACGACCAGCCCGAGACAGTTGGCCCCGATCGTCATCACGACCCCATAGAGCAGGATGATTTGCCAGAGCGCAGAAATGAATGCGCTGGCCAATAGGCCGAGAACGAGCAGGCTCCCGCCGAGCAACAGCAGGCGACGCGGCCCGAGCCGATCGACCAGGGCTCCGACCAGCGGTGAGCTCGCACCGGCGACGAGCTGCGAGACCGAGTAGGCGATCGAGGTCTCGGCGCGGCTCCAACGGAACTCCTCGATGAACGCCACCAAAAAGATCGCGTAGGAATGCATCAGCCCGGCGCTGACGGTGAACGCGGCGAAGGCGCCGCCGAGCATCAGCCAA
>DASQCY010000718.1:0-3595 GCA_035634495.1 Allostellaceae bacterium | reverse complement strand
CGCATGCCGCTGGATTACAGCGACCACGTCCCAAGTTTCGGAACTCCAGATTCGTATCGTGTCATCCCAGCCCATAGTCGCGAATAAGGGACTGCCTTGATGGAAACTCAGCGCGATGACAGACCCCCGATGTCCTTCCAGGATGCGGCGCAGCTTGCTGCTAGGGACGTCCCAAAGCTTTACGGTATTGTCAAGACTACCGATCGCGAGCATACGTCCATTTGGCTCAAAGTCGACACTCGAAACCGGGAAAAAATGCTTTTCGAACAGACGAGGTACTGTGCCGTCAGTTATATCCCACAGGATTACAGTCCCATCCGCGCTCGCACGGGCAAGAATATGCCCCGTGGGGTCAAAGATCACGCTGACGACCTCGCCCCGCGGACCGCGAAACGTGCGAAGCAATTTGCCGTCGGTCGTATTCCAAAGATTTACAGTGCCATCATTGGCACCGCTGGCCAGCATTTGCTCCGTCGGATGGAAGGCGACGCTGGCAACGCTGCCGGATTGCCGAGCGAAGGCATAAAGTAATTCACCGCTGGCGGCGTCCCAGAGGTTGACGGTGCCGTTGGCGCTGCCGCTGGCCAGCCTTCGCCCTGCCGGGTCGAAGGCCACGCTTGTAACCTCGCTGCGCTGCCATTCGAATTGGCTGCGCCGCCATTCGAAGGTGCGGAGCAATTCGCCATCAACAGTGTCCCAGAGCGTCAAGCTCCCGTCGAGCCTGCCGCCGGCAAGCTTCTGAAGCGCCGGATCAAAGGCGACGCACTTGATCGCGCGATGATTCCACTCCAGTGTGCGCCGTACCCCGACCCCGGGCGGCATGCCCGCCGCTGCTCGCGACCTGCCGCTACTTCTTGGCATCGCCGTCGTGTTCGCGCATATGTTGAGAGTCCGCCCCGCGTGAACAGGCTGGATGTGAACTCTAGCACAACCGTTCCGAACATCAACGGCACCTCTCGTACGGCGGACGGCGGTTGATGTCCGGTCCGGCGGGGCCAGCAAGGAGGGGGCCCGGGAGGCGGAGAGCCTCGCCGGGCATGAAGCGATGATCCGCTCGCACTCATCAAGTCAATTGGTCAGACTCTGATCGCTGCTCATTCTCTGGTTTGACGAAACGGTACATTTCTTGAGCGTTGCGCAGGATCTGCGTCAGGTCGGGATCGTGGTTGTTGTCGGGCAGCACCAGCACTACCCCCGAATCCGACCCGGCAACGGCCTTGGCAACGGGCTGTCAGCGGGTGGCCGCTCGCGCCAATGGGCCCTAGTCTTCAGCCAGAAGATTATCGCCGTAATATTGCCCGCCTTGTGGGCGGTGAACAAAGAGCCCGAGATCATCGCGTTGACCTCGGCGACACCGCGGTCGAGTTCGACGCGGATGCGTTTGCGCAGCGTCTTGGGGGCGCAGCAAACGATTTTAGCGATATCCGCCCCTGAGGGACCGACGGTTCGCAGACTCAGCGCTGGAGAGGAGTGGATTCGAACCGCTGGTCCTTCCTTTGAAGGGGTGTTGTTTCCGGCCGGAATAGGAAGGCCGGATTAGGAAACGAGGACGATCTCGAAAGCGTCGCCTGCTGCGAAGACCGACGTCGGATAAGCCTTCCTCCGGCAATACAGATCGGCGGCTTCCCGGGCTCGAACGTTATCGCTGCGGGCCCGCGCGGCGAGCACTCGAGTTTAGAGCGGGCTTCCCCAAAGCCATCCTCGCACAACTTCGTGCACGCCGAGTGGATCACGCTCCATGACAATCTGAAATTTCGTGTCTTGGTCGATTTCCTACTCGCCGAGCTGGACAGGTCAGCCCCTTACAGGCGGATCTGTGTCGTGACTTCTTCGGTCGGACCGTAACCCTTGAACTCTCCTTCTTCGAAGCCGCTTACGCCGATCGGGCCTGACACCATCGTCACTCGACGAGGCAAGCTGGGCACGGAAAAACCGTGCAGTTTGTCCGACGGGTGAGATGGGTTTTACGATCCAACTAAGGGCGGGGATCTCAAGGTCATTAGGCAGAGCGAACCCAAAGCGCTGTCAATCCGTTGAAGACCGGCGCGCCTTTATGCTTGATCGGATGCTGCGGATCGAGACGGAGGCTGGGGAAGCGCTCGAACAGCAAGGGAATGGCGATCTGTGCCTCGGCACGGGCGAGCGGCGCCCCCAGGCAGAAATGCGCACTACCGCCAAAGGCGAAATGGCTTGTGTCGGGCCGCTCGATATCGAAACGGTGAGGCTCGGAGTGCCGCGCTGGGTCGTGCCCAGCCGCGAGAAGTGAGACTGTCATCACCTCGCCCAACTTTACCTCTGTGCCCCCGATCTCGAGTGGGTCCAGCGCTACCCGGCTGGTCTGCGCCACGGGCGGGTCGTAACGCAACATCTCTTCCACCGCATGGGAGATGAGCTCGGGATGGGCGCGGAGCTTGACGAGCTGATCAGGATAGGAGAGCAGCGCCAGAACGCCGTTGCCGATCAGATCGGTCGTGGTGAGGTTGCCGGCCACCAGCAGCAGGTTGCAGGTCACAACGATCTCGCGCTGAGTGAGCCGATCCCCCGACTCCTCGGCGGAAACGAGCGCGCTAACGATGTCGGTGCCGCGCCGGTGGCGTCGCTCCTCGACCGCATGTACGAAGTAATCATCCAGGCCCTGCCTGGCTGCCGCCAGTTCTGCCGACTGTTCGGGTGTGCGGGCCGTGTTGAAGATCTGCGAACGGGCGTCCGACCAGTGCTTGAACCGTGCGAAATCCCCGGCATCGACCCCCAGCATCTGGGCTATCACGATCGTCGGCAACGGCGCTGCATATTCGGCGATTACATCGAATGCGTTCCGTCCGCTCAGAGCATCGAGCAGCTGCTTGGCGACGGCGAGGATGCGTCGGCGAAAGGCGTCTACGGCACGTTGGTTGAACGCTTGGGACACCAGCCCGCGGATGCGCTTATGGTCGGGGTCATCAAGGGAAAGCATCGAAGGCTCGAAGGCTTCGATCGGCTCATTCGCAGCCAGGATTCGCCGCAGATACGACTCGGGCGGCGCCTTTCGGGGATCGACGGAGAGTGCCCGGTTTGAAACGACCGCCCGCACGTCTTCGAACCGGGTTAAAAAAAGTCTCCCGAGTTTGTCGTCCCGGTGGACGGGATCCTCGGCGCGCAACCGGTCGAGATATTCATGCGGATGCTCGCGAAAGACGGGGTCGGCCGCAGTAAGCTGAGGGCCGGTCGGCAACGGCTGCTTGTCGGACATAGTGATTCCCTCCAGTCGATAGATTCTCGCCGACGGGAAAGGGTTGTCAAAGCGGGGGTTGAAGGACCGGTCTTACGAGGCCATCGCCGGGACGGCGACAGGCTGTTGGAAGGGCACGATGAACCGGAAAACGTCGCCAGTGTGAAGTAGCTCACACATCCCCTCCAGCTGGCACGATTACATACCCGGAGCTGAGCTCAGGCGTATTGAATGGTGGGCGACCACGCTGGGCGGAGATTTATGCAAAAGGAGCACGCCGCGGGTCGAACTCGACCAGCGTGCGCGGGACACCCGACTCGCGCTCGAGCAGATCGAACGACTGATTGTGCGCGCACCGGATCGATGCTACCTGGCTCAGGCAAAACC
>DASQCY010000717.1:0-4295 GCA_035634495.1 Allostellaceae bacterium | reverse complement strand
ACACAGCCTCGGGACCCGCGACCGAGCCGTTCGACAAAGAGGCGTGGGAGTTCGTCGCGAGCCGCATTTCGCATTTTGCCGGAGACCTGACCCAGTCCGACACCTATGCGCGGCTCCACGACACTCTGGAAAAGACCGCAGAGCAGCATCAAACCGGCCGCAATGCAGTCTTTTATCTGGCTGTCGCTGCCCAATTGTTCGGGACGATTGTCGAGCACATCGGCGCCGTTGGCCTCACTGAGGAAAAAGACGGCTGCTTTCGTCGTGTCATTATTGAAAAGCCGTTCGGCACCGATCTTGCGTCGGCCCGCGCGCTGAACGCTCGCATCCTCAAAGTATTATCGGAATCGCAGATCTATCGGATGGATCACTTCCTTGGCAAGGAGACGGTCCAGAACATCATGGTGCTGCGTTTTGCGAACGGAGTGTTCGAGCCGATCTGGAACCGCGACCACATCGACCATGTACAGATCAGTGTCGCCGAAACCGTCGGCGTTGAGCTGCGGGCCCGATTTTATGAACAGACGGGTGCCTTACGCGACATGGTGCCGAACCATGTCTTCCAGCTTCTCAGCATGACCGCGATGGAGCCACCGAACTCCTTCGAAGCCGACGCGGTGCGCACCGAAAAGCACAAGGTGCTCGAGGCAGTGCGCCCGCTGGATGGCGAGGAGGTGCGCCGGAACGTCGTTCGTGGGCAGTATAGCCCCGGTAGGCTCAACGGGGACTCCGTTCCTGCCTACCGAGGAGAGCCGGGCGTGTCTCTCGACAGCAACACGGAAACCTACGTTGCGATGCAGCTCGGCGTCGATAATTGGCGCTGGGCCGGAGTGCCGTTTTATCTGCGCACCGGGAAGCGAATGACCCGGCGCACCACCGAGATTGCTATTCAATTCAAGCAAGCGCCGTTTGCGCTGTTTCGCGACACTCCAGTCGATATTCTGACCCCCAACGTCCTTGCCTTGCAGATTCAGCCCGACGAAGGGGCATCGCTGCAATTCGGGGCAAAAATCCCAGGGCCGGAGATTTCGCTCGGCGGCGTTCGGATGAATTTCTCTTATAAGGACTATTTCAACACCGAGCCGACCACAGGCTACGAGACCTTGGTCTACGACTGCATGATCGGCGACGCGATGCTGTTCAACCGGGCTGACGGGGTCGAAGCCGGGTGGGAGGTGGTGCAGCCGATCCTCGATCTATGGCACGACGACAAGACCGTCCCGCTCCAAACTTACGCGGCGGGGAGCGCCGGTCCTGAGGCAGCTGACAATCTGCTGTGGCGCAGCGGCCGGCAGTGGCGACCGATCACCTAGGCGCGGAATCGGGTCATATGAGCCGTCCGATCATCGTTGCCCCGTCTATTCTGTCGGCCGATTTCGGCCGGCTCGCCGATGAGGTCCGGGCGGTAGACGCGGCGGGGGCTGACTGGATCCATGTCGATGTGATGGATGGGCGCTTTGTGCCGAACATCACGATCGGCCCAGTCGTCGTCGAGTCCGTGCGCAAAGCGACAGCGAAGCCTGTCGACGTGCATTTGATGATCGTCGAGCCCGAGCGCTACCTCAACGATTTTGCGCAAGCCGGCGCCGATCATCTGCTCGTCCACTGCGAGCCGAGCTCGACGATCCACCTACACCGGACCTTGGCGCACATCCGCGACCTCGGCAAGGTTGCCGGGGTGGTGCTCAACCCCGCAACCCCCCTGTCGCTGATCGAGTACGTGCTGGATCTTTGCGGGATCGTCCTCGTCATGACCGTCAATCCGGGCTTTGGTGGGCAGCAATTCCTGCCAGAGATGCTGGCGAAGATCCGCGCGTTGCGGTGTCTGTGCGACGAACGCGGCCTCGACCCCGTGATCGAGGTAGACGGGGGATTGAGCGGCGAAAATGCCTGGCAGGTAAGCGAGGCCGGCGCAACCGCCATCGTCGCCGGATCTCACATATTCCACGCGCCGGACTATGCCCGTGCGATCGCAGCTATTCGCAATTCGAGCCGGCAGCCCTTGCAGTCGTGAGCGTTGATCGCGACCAACTAAAGCGCGCGGCCGCGTTGCGCGCGATCGAGGAGGTCCAAGACGGAATGGTTGTTGGGCTCGGCACCGGTTCGACCGCCGCTCATGTCGTCGAAGGGCTCGCCGCGCGCGTCGCCGGGGGGCTCCGAGTGGTCGGGATACCAACCTCCGAACGCACCGCCGCCCAAGCCCGCAGGCTCGGGATCCCGATAGCAACGTTCGCCGAGCGCCAGCGCTTGGATCTGACGATAGACGGGGCCGATGAGGTGCAGCTCGGCACCCTCGACTTGATCAAGGGTCTTGGCGGCGCGCTGCTGCGCGAAAAGATCGTCGCCGCAGCCAGCGACCGGCTGGTCATCGTCGTCGATCAGGAGAAGCTGGTCGAACAACTCGGCGAGCACACCCCGATACCAGTCGAGGTCACCCAATTCGGCTGGCAAGCCACCGCCGTGGCACTCGCCAAGCTCGGCTGTGTTCCCGAGCGGCGCTACATGGCTGGCGAGCAGCCATACGTCACCGACGGCGGCAATTTCATCATGGATTGCCGCTTCGGGCCGCTCGCTGATCCCGGCATCACGGAGCAACAACTTGCGATGACGGTCGGTACTGTGGAAAGCGGGCTCTTCGTCGGGCGCACATCGGTTGTCGTCGTCGCCTCGATGACGGGTGTCGAGGTGCTGGTCGCGCCCCCAAGAAAGTAAGAAGCCGCCCGCTGCGGGCGGCTTCCGATCAGAGGGTGCCGGACGATCTAGCGTCCGGATCCGCTCGGGTAGCTTCCGGGTCCTGTCGAAGAGCCGACGTTCTGATCAAAGCTCGCCAGACAATCGGCATGAAGTTGCGGGTCGGTGATCGGACCGCACTCCTTTTGCATCCGCGCCTGGCGAAAGCCAGGGCTCGTTTGAAGGAGCCGTTCATAACGTTGGCTCTCGATCACGTTCTGCCGGGCCGACCAAGGTGACGAGACATCGCCCGGGTCGGTCTGCGGCCCATTGGTTATCACTTGGGTCCCGCCGGCTATCTGCGCGTGAGCGGCTGGCATCGCCGAAACCGTCATCAGGCACGCAGCTGCGAAGGCCAAACTGGTAGTCTTAATCATCATGACCGTCGTCTCCTCGCGATAATGGTCAGCAAGAAAACACGGGAAACGGAATTTCAGTTCCGCGGACCGCGAGAGGCCCGGGGAGCGGAGCTGGCCCCGCGCAGAAAATGTCAAGATTGTGGTAACGACATTCGGCCCGGAGCGTTAACACCGTGATATAGTAAATGCGAAAGCGCTGGCGGTAGCCCGGATTGCCGCAGCATGGAGGCTTGGATGGGACGATTGGTCATCGCGTCGAACCGTGTCGGATCGTCCCTCAAGGGCAACGAAGGCGGGCTCGCGACCGCGATGCTGGCGGCGTTCGATCAGCGCGAGGTGATCTGGTTAGGTTGGAGCGGTGAGGTCACTGACGAGCCGTCGGGCCCCACGCGCGTGCACCGCGAGGGAAGGCTCACCCGCATGCTGGTCGACCTAGAGCGCTCAGACTATGAGGGTTATTATCTCGAATTCGCCAATAGCGTGCTCTGGCCGGTCTTCCACTATCGTGTGAACCTCGCAGAGTATGGTCGGGAACGGTGGGCGGCCTACGGTCGGGTCAACGAGATGTTCGCCGAGCGTGTCGTCCCGGCTCTGAAGCCCGACGATATTCTGTGGGTCCACGACTATCACATGATACCGCTCGGATCGGCGCTGCGCCGGTTGCGTGTTGACAACCCGATTGGATTCTTCCTGCACATCCCATTCCCGGCGCCCGAGGTACTGGCGACATTGCCGGTGCACGAAGCGTTGGTGCGTGCGCTGTTTGCCTATGATCTTGTCGGGTTTCAGACGGAGAAGGACCTGCAGGCTTTCAGGGATTATGTCGAGCGGGAAGCCGGCGGATGGATCGACGAGCGCGGGACGATGCACGCGTACGGAACCAGCGTGCGCGCCGCGAGCTTTCCGATCAGCATCGATACGCGGCTCGTTGCTACTCGCGCGGAGCGCGCAACGAGCACCCGCCAGGCGGCGCGGTTGCGCGACAGTCTGTCGGATCGCCGGCTTGTCATTGGTGTCGATCGTCTCGATTACACTAAGGGCCTGGTACATCGCTTCGACGCAGTGGAACGGCTGCTCGAGGGCAATCCGCAATATCGCCGCGCCGTCGTGGTGTTGCAGATCGCCCAGCCGTCACGCGAGGATGTGTTGGAGTACCAGCGAATTCGCGCTGAGCTCGACGCCCGCATCGGCCGGATCAATGGCCGC
>DASQCY010000716.1:0-1837 GCA_035634495.1 Allostellaceae bacterium | reverse complement strand
GGAACCGACATGAAAGAGATAGTGCGCGCCTGCAGCGCCTCGACGGTGGCATAGATGTCGGTGGTGGCGAGCGCGATATGCTGGATGCCCTCGCCGTGGTAGGCCTCGAGATATTCGGCGATCTGTGACTTGTCGTCGGCGCTCTCGTTGATCGGGATGCGGATACGCCCGTCCGGGCTGGTCATCGCTTTTGACTTGAGCCCGGTCAGCTTGCCCTCGATGTCGAAGTAGCGCACCTCGCGGAAGTTGAACAGGCGCTCGTAAAATTCGGCCCATAGCTGCATGCGTCCGCGATGCACATTGTGGGTCAGATGATCGATGCCGGCCAGCCCGACACTAGACGCCGCCATATCGGCCACCAGCGGCGTGAAGTCGACGTCGTAGATCGTCCGCTCGCCGTAGCGATCGACGAGGTAGATCAGGCTGCCGCCGATCCCTTCAATCGCCGGGATGTTGAGTTCCATCGGCCCGACCTTGCCGTGCACCGGTCTGGCGCCCAATGAGATCGCGCGCTCGTAGGCCTTGGCCGCGTCGGCGACGCGGAAGGCGATCGCGCAGACTGACGGGCCGTGCAGCCGGGCAAAGGCTTGGGCGAAGCTTTCGGGCTCGGCATTGAGGATGAAGTTGACGTCACCCTGCCGGTAGAGGGTCTCGTTCTTCGAACGGTGGCGCGCCGCCGTGACAAACCCCATGCGCTCGAACAACGCGGCGAGCGCCTGTGGGTCGGGGCCGGTGTATTCGACGAACTCGAACCCGTCCGTCCCCATCGGGTTGTCCCACAAATCGCGCCGAGCCGATTGCGTCGCACTCATCGGAGCCTCCGACCGGGTCCGCCACCGTCGATGATGTGGTCGCCTCTGCGCTGATCGCCAAGGACAGCCACCCTCCGAGGCTTGTGCGGCACTGCCGAAAATGCGACAGAGCGAACGGGAGGCAGAGGAGACGGAAATGGCGGAAGCAGGCTTATCGGTAACGGAGTCGGCGCTCGAGAACCAGAAGATCGGCGGTTTGCAAATTCGCGTCGCGGCACTCTGCGCTCTGATCCAGATGTGCGACGGTTACGACGTCGGTTCGATCGGCTGGGCAGTACCGTCCCTGACCCATGCTTGGGACCTGCCGCCGTCAGCCTTTTCGTTGGCCTTCCTGTGGTCCAATCTTGGCGTCTTGGTCGGCGCCCTCGCCTCGGGGCCGATCGGTGACCGCTTCGGGCGAAAGCCGCTCCTGCTCGCCAGCGTCGCGATCTTCGGCCTGGCTTCGCTGGCGAGCGCGTTCGCGGGCTCGCTCGGCGTGCTGAGCGCGCTGCGTTTCTTCACCGGGCTCGGTATCGCCGGCGCGTTTACCGGAACGACAGCGCTGACCGGCGACTACACGCCGCAGCGGCTGCGGGCAACGATGATCATGGTGACCTTCACCGGGGCGCCGCTCGGCGGCTTTGTCGGCAGTCTGATCGTGGCCGAGCTGCTGCGCCATTACACCTGGCCGGTCATCTTCGTCCTGGGCGGCGCGTTCCCGCTGGTACTGCTACTGGTCATCGTGGTGTGGTTGCCAGAATCGCCGCGCTTCCTTGCCCGCACGCCCAATTTGTCAGCGCGTCAGCAGGCGCTGCTCGCGCGCCTCGACATCGCGCAGGCGCGGGCGGAATCGCATCCTGTCGACATTGCGACGGAAAACCCGGTCAAAATGCTGTTCGGTCGGGGCTATGCGCTGCAGACCGTGCTGTTGTGGATCATTTTCTTTTGCAGCCTGCTCAATCTGTACCTGTTTGTCTTTTGGCTCCCCGAGGTCCTGCACCTGACCGGCATGACGCCGCCTCAGGCGGTGTTCGCCTCCAGTCTGA
>DASQCY010000715.1:0-2400 GCA_035634495.1 Allostellaceae bacterium | reverse complement strand
CGTTCTGCGGCCAAATAGATTGTCGAAGACGTAGTCCGGGAAGATCGCGATGCTATTGCGTTGCGCTGTCAGCAGGTGACGCCAAATCGGTAGGTCCTTGGCATGGACCTTCGGTGCTGGGGGAATGACCGGTAGGGATTGCGCAAGCATACGGGCCTCGCACTCGAGAACGCGTACGGGCTCGCGCCAAAGCCCCTAAGGCAAATCGTCGACACCGACGCGCCCTGTTGTCGTTCCGTCGGAAGATGCCGATATAGACTCCTTCCTTCTACCAACCAGGGAGCTTTATCATGCCTGGGCTCGATTCGCGACCGACGCTCGAAGCACCTGACGACGACCCCTACCTCTGGCTCGAAGAGATCGAGAGCGCGCGCGTGCTTGACTGGGTCGAGGCACAGAATGCGGCGACGTTGCAACGTTTCAACGATGCAGGCGTGGCAACTGACCACAAAGTTCTCAAGACCATCTTTGACCGCCCGGACAATATTCCGTTCCCGAACCGTCGTGCCGGGAGGCTGTTCAATCCCTGGAGAGATGCCGCCAATCCCCGGGGCGTTTGGCGCACGACGACGCTCGAGAGCTTTCGCCGCGATACGCCCGACTGGGACGTGCTCATCGATGTCGATGCGCTCGCAACCAAGGAAGGCGAGGATTGGGTTTGGCGCGGCGGCGTGTCGCTGCCGCCAAGACATGATCGCGCCATCGTGCAATTATCGCGCGGGGGCTCAGACGCCGTCGCGCTGCGCGAATTCGACCTATCGACACGTGATTTCGTGCCCGACGGGTTCAGCTTGCCTGAGTCGAAGAGCAGCGCTGTCTGGCTCGACCGCGACACGCTGCTTCTATCGTCTCCGCTCGGATCCGGCATGGCGACCCGCAGCGGCCATGCGCGCACGGTGCGGCTGTGGCGGCGCGGGAGCGATCCGCTGTTGGCCCCGGTCGTCTTCGAGACGAGCGAAAAACGTACGGGCGTCTGGACCATCGTCGACCGAGAGGTCCCCGAGGAGCGCGTCTGGTTCGTTGAAAGCCTTGGCATAGTCGACGCGAATGTCTGGATCGGCGACCGCAGCGGGCCCAAGACCCGCGTCGATATTCCGTCCGATTGCTGGGCACAGGTGGGTCGCGGCTGGCTCGCAATCAAACCCCGTACTTCCTGGAACGTCGGCGGCGAAACCTACGAAACCGACACGGTCATCGGCATGCCTTTTTCGGCCTTTCTGGCCGGCGAGCGTCGCTTCACGAGATTGTTCAAGCCAGCCAATCGGCGCGCGCTGCAGGGATTCTTCTGGTGCGGCGGCCGGTTGGTGCTATCGATCCTCGACGATCTGCGGCCGGTGTTCGAGGTGATCACCCCGTCCGACGGCGAATGGTCGCGAGAGGTCATCACCGGCCTCCCGGATCTTGGCACCGCCCATGTCTGGCCGTTCGATCCCTATCCCGAGGAATCGAACGGTGATCTCCTTGCAGCCGCCCAAGATCAGCTCACCCCGCCATCGCTCTATCTCATCGAGCCTCGCGCCGCACCACAATTGCTGAAGCGCGCACCGCAGGCTTTCGACCCGACCGGCCTTGTCGGCACGCGGCACGAAGCCGTGTCGTCGGACGGAACGCGCATCCCGTATGTGCAGGTGGGACCGGCCGGTGAGACAGGCGACGCGCCGGTCCATCTCTATGGCTACGGCGGCTTCGGAATATCGATGCCGCCCTACTACAACTCAGCCATCGGCAAACTCTGGCTCGAACGTGGTGGCACCAGCGTGATTGCACACCTGCGCGGCGGGCGCGAGTTCGGCACGGCCTGGCACGAAGCGGCGCGCCGCGAGGGCAGGCGGCTCGCGCACGACGATTTCGCGGCCGTCGCCGCCGATCTCGTCCGGCGAGGGGTGACCCGCCCTGGCCGCATCGCGGCGGAAGGCGGGTCGAATGGGGGCCTTCTCATCGCCAACATGCTGACGCGGTATCCGGAGCGGTTCGGCGCGCTGTTCTGCACGATGCCGGTCATCGACATGCGTCGCTACGCCAAGCTTCTCATCGGTCCGGCGATTACCGACGAATACGGCGATCCCGATAAGCCGGAGGATTGGAGCTTCCTCGCGGAGATTTCCGCGTATCACGTCGCGGCGCCGGGGCATACCTATCCACCGATCCTGATCGCGACAAGCCGCCGCGATGACCGAGCGCATCCGGGCCACGCCCGCAAGATGGCTGCCAAGCTGCAGGCAATGAACTACGAAGCACATTTCTACGAGCTTGCGACCGGAGGGCACAGTTACGGCAAGGACCATGACGACATGGCGGCGTTCATATCGCTCGGCTACGCGTTCTTGCGGCGCGCCATCGGATGGCAGCTGGATTGAATGCCATGCAGCCTGCGTTTTCTGCTGAGTCTATCGGCAGGAA
>DASQCY010000714.1:0-1796 GCA_035634495.1 Allostellaceae bacterium | reverse complement strand
GCTCATGACCGCCCCATAGGCCCCTGCCGCGGTAAACGCGACGAGGTCGCCTTCGGCGATTGGCGGCAAGTCGCGATCGACGGCAAAGGTGTCGCCGGTCTCGCAAACCGGCCCGACGACGTCGGCCGGGGCAAGCGTCGTATTTGGCGCGGGGAGGCGGGCGAGTACAATATCATGCCACGCATCGTAAAGAGCAGGCCTGATCAGATCGTTCATCGCGGCGTCGACGATCACGAAACGCTTGGCAGCGCCCTGTTTGACATAGATGACCCGAGTAACGAGCAGCCCGGCGGGGCCAACGAGAACGCGCCCAGGCTCGAAGGTCATGGCGAGCCCAGCCGAGCCGAAAATTTCGCGCACCAGCCGGGCATAGCTATTTAGCTCGGGGGGGCACTCGGCTCGGTAGCGGATCCCGAGACCGCCGCCGAGATCGATGCGGGTGACGGCAAGCCCCCTCGCGCGCAATTCGCTCACGAGCCCGGCGACCCGCGCGAATGCGTGCCGATATGGTTCGAGATCGACGAGCTGCGAGCCGATGTGGACGGCAAGACCCACCGGCTCAATGCCGGGAAGCTCTCGGGCGAGGCTGTAAGCGGCAACCGCCTCGCGGAGATCGATGCCGAATTTATTCTCTTTCATGCCGGTCGAAATTTTGGCGTGGGTGCGCGCGTCGACATCCGGATTGACCCGGATCGCGACCGGCGCGACCCGGCCCCGGGCGCAGGCGACCTCGCTCAGCCGGCGCAGCTCCGGCACCGACTCAACGTTGATCTGGTGGATCTGGGCGTCGAGCGCCGCCTCAAGTTCAGCTCGGGTCTTGCCCACCCCCGAGAAAAGAATCCGTTGCGGCTGCATGCCGGCCGCGAGAGCGCGGCGCAACTCGCCTTCCGAGACGACATCGGCACCAGCCCCGAGGCCGGCGAAAAGGCGCAGGACGGCGAGGTTGGAATTGGCCTTGACCGCATAGCAGATCAGCGGCCGCTCTCCGGAGAAAGCCTCGGCAAAGCGCTGGTACTGGGCGGTGAAGGCCGCTGCGGAATAGAGGTAGAAGGGCGTGCCGATGGAAGTCGCGATCCGAGGAACCGCAATCCCTTCAGCGTGCAACTCATCGCCACGATAGGAAAAGAAATCACTCACTGGGATAGGGACGCGGAAAAGTGTTGGGTACGTCGGGCGGGGGCTCCGGCGGACCTCTCCTGCCGCAAGCGGCGAGCGCCAATGCGACAAGGAGGGCAAGCAGGCTGATGCTAAGGTATGGCGGGTCACGCCCGAACCGGCCCCTCACCCTCCCGCTAACGCGGGCCCCTCCCTCTCCCCGCAAGCGGGGCGAGGGGATCCATTGGCGTCCTCCCTCGCCTTGCCTGCGGGGAGAGGGTCGGGGTGAGGGGCGCGGCGCAGCAGGGCGGATCATTCCAGAAACCGCCTTCTTGCCTCAGCTACAGCGAGGCGGACGCTTTCCGGGGCGGTGCCACCAAAGCTCAAGCGACTCGCCACCGAACGATCGGGGTTCAGAACATCGTAGACGGCGGGGCCGATCGCCGGTTCGATCGCTTGCAGTTCGGCGAGCGGCAGCTCGGCGAGCGTGCAGCCTCGCACCTCGGCTCGTTTGACGATCATGCCGGTCGTGTGATGGGCACGCCGGAACGGCAGACCGACGATGCGGACGAGCCAGTCGGCGAGGTCGGTCGCAGTGCTGAACCCTCGTTCTGCGGCGGCATGCAAGCGCTCGCGGTCGGGCCGCATATCGCACACCATGCCGGTAGTTGCCGCGAGGCAGAGCTCGAGCGCGTCGGCGG
>DASQCY010000713.1:0-2115 GCA_035634495.1 Allostellaceae bacterium | reverse complement strand
TCGCGACATCATGACCGACCACGGGCTTGATCTTGCCGTCATCGGCAACGGACGCACGGCCGCGCTCGTCGATCCCACCGCGCGTCTGGTGTGGTGGTGCTATCCCCGCTTCGACCGCGACCCGATCTTCTGCCGTCTCCTTTCCGGCGACGACGACAAGGGATTTTCGGATGTCGTGCTCGACAACATGGCCGATTTCCAATCCGAGTACCTTCGCAATACCGCGGTGGTGTCGACGGTTCTCACCGATCGGCAGGGCGGCGCCGTCCGCATCACCGATTTCGCGCCTCGCTTCCGGCAATTCGGCCGCGTCTTCCGCCCGCCGCAACTCATCCGCATGATCGAGCCGGTGGCCGGGCTGCCGCGCATCACCATTCGCTTCCGCCCGACTCACGATTACGGGCAGGCGTTCACCCATCATTCCGTCGGCAGCAATCATATTCGCTTCATCCACGAGTCGACGGTCATCCGGCTGACCACCGATGCGCCGCTGTCCTACATCGAGAGCGAAGCTCCCTTCGTCCTCACGCGGCCGCACCATCTCGTGTTCGGCGTCGACGAGCGGTTTCAAGACGAGCTCGAAACCACCTGCCGCGAATTCTGCGATCGCACCATCGACTATTGGATGGATTGGTCGCGGGGTCTCTCCATTTCCTACGATTGGCAGGACGAAATCATCCGCGCCGCGATTACGCTCAAGCTCAGCAACTTCGAGGAAACCGGCGGCATTATCGCCGCCCATACCACCTCCATCCCCGAAGCTCCGGGATCCGGACGCACCTGGGACTACCGCTATTGCTGGCTGCGCGACGCCTATTTCGTCGTGAAGGCGCTCAACCGCATCGGCGCGACGCAGACGATGGAGGATTTCATCGCGTTCACCCTGAGCATCGCGTCCAACCCCGATGAACCGTTGCGGCCGGTCTACAGCGTGGTTCCGATCGACCCGATGGATGAAAAGACCGCGTCCGACCTCAAGGGTTATCGTGGCGACGGGCCGGTGCGCATCGGCAACGCCGCCGCTGAGCAGGTTCAAAATGATACCTACGGCAGCATCATCCTGGCTGCGATGCCGATGTTCTACGACCGGCGGCTGCCACGGCTCGGCGACGAAGGACTGTTTCGGCTGCTGGAGACGCTCGGCGGCAAGGCCGGCGAGCTCGCCTTGGAAGCCGATAATGGCATTTGGGAATATCGCGGGCGTCAGCGCATCCACACCCATTCGACTGCCATGTGCTGGGCCGGTTGCTACCGGCTCGCCGCCATTGCGCGTCGACTGGGCCTGCAGGACCGGGCGGCGCATTGGAGCGCGGTCGCCGAGCCGGTGCACCAAGCGCTGCTGCAGGGCGCCTGGAACGACAAGCGTCAAGCCTTCACCGCCGCCTTCGGATCGGACGACCTCGACGCCAGCGTTCTGTTGCTGCCCGATCTAGGCGTGATCGAAGCCGACGATCCGCGCTTCGTCAGCACGGTCAAGGCGATGGAGCGCGAACTTTTGCGCGAGAAGCACGTTATGCGCTATGCTTCGGCGGACGATTTCGGCCTACCGGCCACCGCCTTCCTGATTTGCCGATTCTGGCTGGTCGATGCCTGGTGGTCGCTCGGTCGCCGCGAGGAGGCGCATGAGTTGTTCGTCGACGCGTTGGCATATCGCAATCGCTATGGCTTGCTGTCGGAGGATATCGATCCGCAAACCGGGACTTTGTGGGGAAATTTTCCGCAAACCTATTCGATGGCCGGCTTGATCTTGACCGCGATGCGGCTGTCGCGCAGCTGGGAGGATCGATATTGGCGCGGCTGATCGTCGTTTCCAACCGTGTAGCCGTCCCGAGCGGCGATAGCCAGGCGGGCGGGCTTGCCGTTGCGGTGCGCTCATTGCTCAAGCGCCACGGCGGCCTCTGGTTCGGCTGGAGTGGAACGGTTTCGGCCGAAGAGGAGGTCGCGACCAGGACCATTCAACGCGGCGATATGTCTTACGTCGTCACCGACCTCGTCGAGGCCGACTATCAGGAATATTACAACGGTTTCGCCAATCGGGTGTTGTGGCCGATTTTGCACTATCGGCTCGATCTGGCGGAGTTTTCGCGCCGCGATCTCAGCGGCTATCGGCGCGTC
>DASQCY010000712.1:0-3054 GCA_035634495.1 Allostellaceae bacterium | reverse complement strand
GTGATCAAGGCTGGCGCGCCTGTGCCAGGACCGCGAGAGCGCGTTCGAGTGCCGGTCCGCGCGGGGTGATACCGGCTTCTTGCATCAGCGGCAGCGACAGGACCTCGCGCATGTCGTCGACGAGATCAGCCAGTGCGGTTTCGAGATCCAGGGCGGCGGCGAGCTTGCGGCCGATCACCCGCCCGGTGTCGCCACCGTCATTGAGCCGCGCCGCGAGATAGGCGACCGGCTGGCCGTCGGCGTCGATGATCAGGCCGTCGTCGTCGAGCTGCAAAGGGGGCCGCACCGTGGCGGTGGCACAGATCGCGCTCACCGCAAATACCCCAGCATCCAGCGCCGATTGTAGGCGCGAACCGCCAACGGGTCGGGCTCGTCCTCGGCATTGCACCTGACGCGCGGCTCGTCGTAGTCGTCGAGAGTGGCGGTGTGTCCGTCGGCATCCTGGCCGCAGTCGAGGCACACGTCATGCTTGAACCGCTCTGCCAGGTAGGCGGCGGGGTCAAACCCCTGAGGATTATGGGGAAAAGGGTCGCAACACACGGGGCATCTCCCTACTTAGGACCCCATTTTAATAGGTTATAACCTATTCGTCAAACCCGGTTGACCACAAGGGGTTAGCTGTGGCGGCTTCACGGTTTTGTGACCATTGCCCTTTCGGGTGATGAGTGCGCGCGCCACTGACGCGTTTGCGCCGAATTCGCCGTCAGTGGCCCGTCAATCGTTGTCAACCATTACAAACCGCACAGATCGGCGCTTGACATGCTTAACGCCGATTCGTTTGCTTCACAGAACTGTCACAGGGAGCGAACGTGGGATGGCGCAAGAGACCATTGACCGCCCTGTGCGGACCGATGACTCAACCACTCAAATTCAGGACTATTTTGACCTCGTTGACCGCCTGGAAAAGCGGACCAAGAAGGACTCGGTCAAAAGCACGCACGGTTGGGGTATAGCCACAGTGATCGCGTTGCTGTCGGTCGGTGCAGCGACGGCACTAAGCTTTGCGAGCGTTCATGTGCTGCCGAGAGGTTTTGGCGGCTTCTTTCATGTGCCAGCCTTCCCGCTGTTTCCTGCGGTCGCCTACGCGGGGAAACGGGGCGGGCCCTTGGCCAGCAGGTTAGCGGTGCTCGCCTGTATTCCGGTGTTGCTGTGGCTGCTGGGACCGCCCGTCGAGTTAGGCGATGTCAACCTGCATATCGTCGCGTGGGTCGCCGCTCTTGAAGCTTGTCGCCGCTGGAACGCAGGCTGGCCGGTGTGGCCGAGGAAGTGGCCATGGAGGCGCCGGGCGGCCAACAGCTCCGAGCGCCGCGAGCACTGGTCAGCCGCTCTCCGGTTGCGTCGGTTCCCCACGAGCGCGTAGCCGTGCGCGTAGCCGGCGCACCATCATTTCGAGGATGGCCAATGTCACCTCGTCATCTTTCAGCCGTCCGGTCGCGAGCAGCGTGTAGACGGCGGCTTCGGCGTCGTTGCGAATTGCGTCGTCTTCGGGCGCCTCGCCAATGACATAGCGCACCAGATGCTTTGTCCGTTCGAGCACCTGCGGATCAATGGTGTGCTGCTGCGGCCCGCGCAGCGGCTCCGGCTCGTCGGGAAATTTGAACGCGTCGGGATCGACCCGAAAATATGTGCCGAGGGCTTGGCGCACCGAGTCGGGCAGTGCCTTGGGCGTGCGTCCACGGACGAATTCCGACAGATACGTCGCGTTTCTGCCGATCTTCTTGCTGACGGTAGCGAGTGCGACGTCGCGCTCACTACACAAGCGCAGAAGGAACCGAGCAACCGGATCGGAAGGTGCGTGGGTACTTCGTCGCAAGCGATGCCGCCCTTGGTAGTGGCGGGCCTACTTATGCACTAAAACCAAGCAAACCCCAATAGGTTTAGATCGCTTGACGCCGGGGTAAGAACCCCGATACGCTGCCCACACTGGTTGGCAGTTGTGTACCCACATGGCAAAAGCGAAGGCATCAAGCGAGCCCGATCAGACGGTCGTGCCGTTCGTTCGCGAGCGGCCGTCGCGCCGCCTCTGGTTGGGGGCACCCGACGAGATAGTGAACGTCAAGCCACGCCACCCGCTCGTCGCCGAGATCGAGGCGTTTCTCGAGGAGGTCGACATGTCGCCGACCTTCTTTGGCTATGGCGTGATGCGCGACCCCGCTTTTGTGTTTGAGGCGCGCGGCGGCCGCGATCTGCGTGGGACCACCGAGCACAAGGTGCGGGTGCAGATGGCCTTTTACCGCCAGTGTCGACAGTTCCTCGATCCGGGGGCGGTCACCACGACGGCGCTGGCGCTGACGCGGCGATAGGGGAGCCAACACCAGCCCAAAGGGGGGAACAATGAAGGTCGGGGGGATCGATGGCGGCCAATTGCGCTCGTTCATCGAGCAGTACGAGGACCAGCAGCAGCGGCTCGACGAGATCAACGAGGAGCGCGGCGAGACAATGAAGCGGGTCGAGGGCGCCGGCCTCAACAAGAAGATCTTCAAGGTCATCATCAAGCGCCGACGGACCGGAAAGGATCGGTGCGCCGAAGAAGACATGCTCATCGCGCTCTACGAACGAGCGCTCGAGGAGGACCCGCTGGAGGGTGATGAGGCCGAGCCTCGTGCGCGCACGCGAGAGGAAGCCGAGCCCGCCGCGGCCGCGGTCTAGGGGGCGGCCATGCCGCAACACCCGGCCCGCCGGGCAACAGCGGGAGGCCCATTCCTCACGGCACCGGACCCGCCCGGACAACAGCGGGAGAACTGGTGTGCCGAGCGCCACACCCGGCCCGCCGGGGCAACAGCGGGAGGCCCATTCCTCGCGGCACTGAAACCCGGCCCGCCGGGACAACAGCGGGAGATCAAGAGAGCGCGGCGTTATCTCTTTGCTCTCTACCCGACAGCGGAACAAAAGGCGGTGCTGCAGCGGCACAGCGAGATGCTGGCCGATCTCTGGAATGGGCTGCTGCAGCGCTATGAGCACATCCAGCGGACGACGACGCAGCGCCAGGTCTGGTTTGACACGGCGGGGCGACACAGCGGGGTCAGCTACCACCGGCTGACCTGGGGTACTTAC
>DASQCY010000711.1:0-5603 GCA_035634495.1 Allostellaceae bacterium | reverse complement strand
GTTCACGCGATCGCCACGCTGAAGTCACCCTCGCCAGCCAGAAGCGGCGCTAGGCTCTGCGCATGATCTTCATGACCCGGATCGGCCCGGCGCGGCAGTTGCAGCGCGTTGCCGAACGATGGAGCGCGGGCTACCCTGGCGCGGGCTACTTTTGAGGAACAAAACGAGGGGAAGTACCATGTCGGAGGATCACCTCGCTAGAAATTCTACCACCGCGATCAACGCGGTCGTTCGCGCACTGGGAACTCTAGCACAATTGACCGCCGCGGTCGCGCAAAAGGGCGGTAATGCCATCGATCGTGCCACATCACGATGGGATTAATCATGGAGGCGATGAATAACAATCCGATCACACCCGGCAGAAAGTCGATATTCGTTCCCGCGAGCAAAGCTCGAGTTCTGGAGCAACGGCGAAAACATGCCGATGTCGAACGAACAACTCGTTACGGAAATCCTCGGACTGCTGGGTCAGCCGGTCGCGATCGGCATGAGCATCAGCAAAGATCATCACTTCGTCCTGCTTCCCATCGATGACAACAACATATCGATCTTGCAGGGATTTCAGGGGTCGTACACGCTGGTCGACTGGTTGGCCTGGAGAGGCATCGGCCTCATACCGAAGGCCGAGTTCCGCCAGGCCCTGCGCGACCTGCTGTCGGACTCGCAAAGAAGTTGGACGAACGCCGCCCTGAAACTTTTCTCGTTCGCTCTGTCGAAGACACCAGGCGCGACCGTCGTGACCGCGCCGAGGCTCGCGCAGGACATCATGGACTGGTTCAACCAGCGGCCGTTCATCGTCTCGTATTGCTACAAACAACTGTAAGGGCAGCAGAACGCCCGCGGGCGGCCCGCGAACCCCCAAGGCGGTCGCGACCGGGGCCCAGGTGGAAATGAGATTCAAAATTGATCCCAAGGCGCCCCCCTAAATGACCAAACGTCCTGACCGTCCTCACGTGAACGGCTGAAACGGCGCAACATCGCCGTCCGCGAGTGCTCCAGCGAAGGACCGAGGTCCACCTCACTGCGGCCGTTCGGCCCAGAACTCAAGACTTTCGGGAAATTTGCCTGAGCCCGTCTCATCAATGGGTTACAGTTTGGATAAGACATGAGCGAAACTCAGCCGCAAAAACGGCGTCTCGGCTATGCCCGCCTCAGCCCTACGGGCAGACGAAGAGTTGTGGCCTAAGAAAGACCAGGCGACAGACCGGAAGAGAAGACGGTTACTACAAAAGGTCGAACGTAAAGGCGTTGTCGACCGCGATATTATAAAAGGACTACGCGGCTAGAAAAGCAGCGGGTCAGTTTTCCACAAGGCACGCTATCGGACTTTGTCGTTCCGGGCGCGCTGAAAGCGTAGGCATACCAGGTGTTGGAACGGCTCGATGGTCAGGCATCTTATCCTGTCCATTTCATCGCGCCATATCGGCCATTGCCTCACATCGGCGGCTTGATCCCGTCCTTCTCCGCGTAGAGCCGAGCCGACGTCAGGCTGCCATCCGGCTTTTTCAGCGCGATGACGAAGACAGCGGCACCCGGCTTCAACAGGCTCATATCGCCAGGGGTGGTGGCGAGCACTGTGGAACGTCCGGACCGACGCTATATTCGGATTCGCCGCCTTTGAAGGTAACATGCAACACCATGCCTTCCGGAGCCTTGCTCACGGTGCCGACGGTGGCGTTCGTCATCACGCTGTCAGGCCCCAGATCCCATGCAAATTGCCTACCGCCGTCGGGCGTCGCTTTGGGAAAGATACGGACCTCGATCGCGTGAATCTTGCCGTCTTTGTCTTTGATCCCGGTCGAGGCCACGAAATCGCCGGGTTTGATGTCGGCCAGGGTCTTCTTGACGAGAGTTTCGATCGCGACATCCGGCGCGAGCGCAATCGTTACAACGTCCCCCTCGCGCGACTTCACCGTAAGTGTCTGCCCATCGAGCTTATCGACCGCCCCGCGCACCCGGGTCGGCGTTCCCTGCGGCGGATTTTGCGCCAGCACCGGGATTGCAAACAAAGCGACAAGCACGGCGGCAATTGCCATTCGTCTCATGATTCGAGTCCCCTGTTCGCTGTCTCGCGGTGACGTTGAGCACCGCGCGATCATTATACGCGATCGGCAAGGGAGTCTCGCCCGTATTCGCCGCGCCTCCCGCCACGCCCGGGCCGCTCAGACCTCGAGCCGCGACGGCGTACGCGAAAAGCGGGTCTCGAGCATCAAGATGCCGACGCAGGCACCGTAAACCGTCTTGCCGCCATAGGCCTGGTTGCGATCCGCGTCGACCATCGTCGCTCTCCTTCTCTCGTCGCATCGGCGCGGCGCCGATCGCGATGATCCACCGCGGCTGCGAGGGTGTCTACGGCAGGAATCTTGCAGCGTTCGCGCCGAGGGCTACGATGCTCCTCAGCGAGGCACGGGTTCGAAAAAAACCAATCACCGACGGGAGAGGGATATGCGAGCCAAATTGTCGCCGGTGTCGATCGTCGCCGCGATCGCGGCCGCTCTAATGCTGGCGGCGGTGCCGGCCGCCGCAGAATCGACCTGGGATCAGATCAAACGCACCGGCCAGCTCCGCTACGGAGCGGTCGACTACCCGCCCAACTGGTATCGCGACAAGACGACCGGCAAGTGGACGGGGTTCGCGGTCGAGATGGTCGAGGACGTCGCCAAGGAGATGGGCGTCGAGGCCGTTCCAGTGGAGACAACCTGGGCGACCTGCGTCCTCGACCTGCAATCCAACAAGACCGACCTGCAGTTCGGGCTGCAAGCAACGCCGAAACGCGCCTTGGTGATCGACTTCGCCGGCCCCGCCTACAATCTCTACTGGTACGCGGTCAACCACAAAGGGTTTAAGGCCAGCACCTGGGAGGATTACAACAAGCCCGAAGTCAAGGTCGCGGCGATGCTCGGCTCGGCCGATGTCGTCATCCTGCTGAAGGTGGCGCCAAAGGCGACCCGCGTCGAATTGAACGACGTCGCCTCGACGGCACTCGCCGTCACCTCGGGACGCGCCGATGCGATGGTCACCGCCGTCCTCGGGGCGCTCGTCGCGAAGAACCGCAACCCGGATCTCGGCGACTTCGTGCTGCCGACACCTGTCGTTTATCTGCCGTCCTACATCGGCTTGCGGCGCGAAGACAACAACACCCTGCAAAAGTTTCTGCAGGCCTGGGCCGAGTGGAACAATTTGCTCGGTTATACGGAGGCGCGTATCAAGAAGTATCTCGATAGCGCCGGTGCCACGAACGTTCCGGAGAACGTCCGGTTCTGAATGTCCGACGAAAAATGGCCCCCCGCGGACGCACCACAGGAGAAAATGGGGCGCGGTCCCGTCATCCCGGCGAAGGCCTGGCGAAGGCCGGGATCTATTTCCGCGATGGGCACCGGCCTTCGCCGGTGTGACGAGGCGGGTGGTACCGTCACCACCACAGGTGTTAGACGAGATGCTCCTGTGCTCAGGGCAGCGGGTCTGCCGCCGCTGAAGGATGCGCTAAATGCATTATCACTGGGACTTGGCGATGGTCCTCGCCGATACCGACCGGTGGTGGCACGGGATCGGCATAACCCTCCTCTATTCGGTGGCGACGGTCGCGGGCGGCATCGTCATCGGCGTCTTCTGCGGCCTCGCATTGCTCGGCCAAAAGCGCTGGGTCACCCTGCCGCTCGAAGCCTATGTCGAGGTCTTCCGGTGCACGCCGCTCTTAATACAGATCGTGTGGTTTTACTATGCGCTGCCGATCCTACTGAATTTCTCACTGCCGGCCTGGCTGGCGGCGGGGTTGGGCCTCACACTCTACATGGGTGCCTTTTGCACCGAGATCTTCCGCGCCGGTGTGATGTCGATCGGCCGTGGCCAGTGGCAGGCGGGCCGCGCGCTCGGTATGACCTATGCCAAGCTGATGCGTCGGATCGTGCTCCCGCAGGCGGTGCGCCGGATGATCCCGCCGCTCGTCAACCAATCGATCACCCAGCTGAAGAACACCGCACTTCTCTATGTCGTCGCGGTACCCGACCTGATGTATACGAGCTCGATCATCACCGCCGAGACCTACCGCCCCCTCGAGGTCTACACGAGCGCGGCGGCCATCTATTTCATGATGCTGTACCCGCTGACATTGTTCGCGAAAAGACTGGAGACGCGGGTTGACCGGTGACGACAAGCAGCACCGCCCGATGATCGAGGTCGCCGACCTGGTCAAGAACTACGGCCCGGTGCCGGCGGTGCGCGGCGTTTCCCTCGGCGTCGCCAGGGGCGAGGTGGTGGTGCTGATCGGGCCGAGCGGCTGCGGCAAATCGACGTTGCTGCGCTGCGTCCATCTGCTCGAGGAGCCGACCTCGGGGACCATTCGCGTCGGCGCGCAAGAGATCAGCTTTGGCGGCGGCGCAAAGCCGCTCGCCGGCCGCAGGCTCGCCGCCTACCGCTCGCGCATCGGCATGGTGTTCCAGCATTTCGAGCTGTTCCCGCACATGACGGCGTTGCAGAACGTCATGGAGGGCCCGGTCACGGTCAAACGCATGGAGCGTCGCACCGCGGCGGAGCTGGGGCGCGGCCTCCTCGCCAAAGTCGGTCTCGACGGCAAGGAGGAGAGCTACCCGGCCCAGCTCTCGGGCGGGCAGGCGCAACGCGTCGCGATCGCCCGGGCGCTCGCCATGTCGCCCGAGGTGATACTGTTCGATGAGGTCACCTCCGCACTCGATCCGGAGCTCGTCGGCGAGGTGCTCGCAGTCATGCGGCAGCTCGGTGAAGACGGCACCACGATGATCGTCGTCACGCACGAGATCGCTTTCGCGCGCGACATCGCCGACCATGTGCTATTCATGGACGCTGGTGCGATCGCCGAGCACGGGCCGGCCGACGAGATCTTGGTGCGCCCGGCCAATCCGCGGACCCGCGCCTTTCTCAGCCGCTTTCATCACGCGGGGGCATTGCGCTCCGCCGGCTGATCGATCGGCAGCGTCGTATTCTCCGGCGCGACGGACCCGATCTCACGCCAGATAGGAACCGCCGTTTACATGTAGGGTCTGACCTGTGACGAACCCGGCATTCTCGGATGCCAGAAACACCGCGGCTCGCGCGATTTCATCCGGGTGTGCCATGCGGCCGAGTGGAATCGAGCGTGCCATCTCGGCGATTTCCTCCTCGCTGCTGCCATAACGTGGCTGGGCGGTGTCTGTGAGCCCGGGTGCTATCGCATTGACCCTGATGCGGTAGGGAGCGAGCTCCAGCGCCATCGCCCGGGTCAGCGACAGCACGCCGCCCTTGCTCGCCACGTAATGCACGCCCCTGGGCGAACCGCGCAACGCTGCACCCGAGGCTATGTTGATGAGCGCTCCCTGGCGCCCGGCCGAGACCATCGCCTTTGCAACGTACTGGGCGCAAAAGCACGAACCCTTCAGGTTGACGTCCAAGACATGGTCCCAGTCGCGCTCCGTCATTTCGAGGAAAGGGACGCGGGGAAACACTCCGGCGTTGTTGATCAAAATGTCGATCGGGCCGAGCCCTTCTTGGGTGGCCGAAACCATCGCCCGCACTTGCTCCAGCTGCCCCAAATCTGCCTTGACCAACACCGCTCTCCGTCCGCACGCGTGTACCGCATCGGCAACCCCCTG
>DASQCY010000710.1:0-1545 GCA_035634495.1 Allostellaceae bacterium | reverse complement strand
GGTTTAGGGAGCGGCGCAACCAGGAAAGCCTCGCATTACTGCTGGCGCGTCTGGGCCTTGCCGGCGGCGAGAGCGTACTCGAAATCGGCTGCGGCACCGGGGCGCTGACCCTGCCGCTCGCCGAGGTGGTCGGCGAGCATGGCCGCGTCGTCGCGGTCGACATCTCCGAGCCGATGCTCGGGGCCGCGCGCCAGAAGGTCGGCGAGCGTGGGCTGCACAATGTCACCTTGCTGTCAGGCGACGCTCAGGTGTTCGCGTTCGAGCCCGCCGCGTTCGATCTCGCGACCTCGCGCATGGGTGTGATGTTCTTCGCCGACCCGGCGGCGGCCTTCCGCAACATAAAGGGCGCGCTGAAGCCGGGCGGGCGCCTCGTCTTCGCCTGCTGGGCGCCGCTCTCTGAGAACCGACACTGGTTAATCTCTTACGACGTGGCACTTCGCCATCTGGGGCGGCCGGAGCCGCCGCCCGCTCACGAGCCCGGCCCGCTCGCCTTTGGCGACCCCGACTATATCCGCGGGGTTCTCGCGACGGCTGGGTTCGCTGAGATCTCGGTCGAGCGAGCCCACCCGGCGATCATCTGCGGCACTCCCGAAGAGGAAGCACGTCAGGCGGTGATGATGGGACCGACGGCAAGGCTGATCGAGGCTAAGAGACCGGACGAGACAACGCGCCAGACCATCGCCCGCGAGATCGAGGCGGCATTCGCCACCGAAGCCCGTTCCGGCCCGGTCCGGCTGCGGGCGACGATCTTTCTGGTCGCCGCCCGCCGCCACGCTTAGACGCCGCGGCTCAATCTAGCAGCCAGGGTGCGGCGCAGGCCTGGGCGATCTGGCGCACCTGGTTTAAGAGGCCCGGACCGACCGGTATCCCGTCCTGCCTGCGCTTTGCCGCGTTGTTCCACTGTGGATCGCCCGCCACCATGACCGGCTGTGCCGGATCGACGGGCTTCGTCGCCCGCAGATCGTTGCAGAACCGCGTCACGTCTGTGGTGAATTCCTCGCGGTCGCGAAAGAGGCCCGGATCGATCGCGATGAAGCAATGGCCGATATCATTGCCCTGCGGCTTCTTGCCGTGCATCGGGTCGGTGATCAGGCTCGCCCCCGACAGGCACGAGCCGAGGATGTTGACCATCACCGCGAGCCCGTAGCCCTTGTAGCTGGAGTTCTCTGGCGAGCCGCCGAGTGAGGTCAGGAACCCGCCTTTCTCGCGCGCCTCCAGCGGGTCGGTGCTGGGGTGCCCGTCCTTGTTCAGCACCCAGCCAGGCGGACAGGGCAATCCCTCGTTGGCCTTGTTGCGGATGCGGCCGGCGGCGACTGTCGTCGTTGCCATATCCAATAGAAACGGCGGCCCGTCCGCCGTGGGGGCCGCGAAGGACCAGGGGTCGGTGCCGAGCTTTGCCTCCTTGCCGAAAGTCGGCGCCACCTGGATGCTGGAAGCGCCGGTGCAGGCCATGCCGATCAGCCCTTCCTTGGCGGCCATCAAGGTGTAATAGCCGGTGGCGCCAAAATGGGCCGAGTTGCGCACCGCCGCGATCGCCATGCCCGA
>DASQCY010000709.1:0-2032 GCA_035634495.1 Allostellaceae bacterium | reverse complement strand
TCGGCCGCGCGATCGTCGGCAAGCGTCGCCATGCGAGCGGTCTCGGCGAAGAGGAAGCGCGAGTGTGCCGCGCACTCGATCTCGCCGCCGAAGGGCGGCCGGTCGCGCTCGTCTCGTCGGGTGACGCCGGGATCTACGGCCTGGCATCGCTCGTCTTCGAGCTGCTCGATCGCGCCGCGAAACCCGAATGGCGAACCGTCGAGATCCTAGTTTGTCCCGGTGTCTCGGCGGCGCAGGCCGCCTCCGCCCGGGCGGGCGCGCCGCTTGGTCACGATTTCTGTGCGATCTCGCTCTCCGACCTCTTGACCCCATGGGAAGCGATCCGTACCCGGCTCGAAGCCGCCGCCGCGGCCGATTTCGTCGTAGCACTCTACAATCCGCGCTCGGCACGCCGGCCGACCCGGCTCGCCGAGGCGGTGGAGATCCTGCTGCGCTACCGTCCGCCACAGACCCCGGTCTTTCTCGGCCGCAATCTCGGACGCGCCGGCGAAGAAGGCCATATCCTCGCTCTGTCAGAGCTGGCGGGCGCAGAAATCGACATGCTGACCCTTGTCCTCGTCGGCAGCAGCACCACGCGCCGGCTCAGCACCTATCCGCCCCGGCTGTACACGCCGCGCGGCTATTCCCGCGACCCCCGCGGGACAAACCCCCGGGACGAAGTGCCCGGGGGTAAAGGCGCACAATGACGGTGCATTTCATCGGCGCGGGCCCCGGTGCCGCCGATCTGATCACGGTGCGCGGGTTGCGGCTGATCGAGCGCTGCCCGGTTTGCCTCTATGCGGGCTCGCTGGTGCCGCGCGTGATCCTCGTCTCAGCCCCGCCCGGCGCGCGGCTGATCGACACCGCGCCGCTGACCTTGGACGAGATCGTCGCCCACATGCGCCAAGCGCATGCCGGAGGGCTCGACATCGCGCGCCTGCATTCCGGCGATCCGTCGCTCTACGGTGCCGTCGCCGAGCAGATGCGGCGGCTCGCGGCACTCGGCATCCCGTTCGACGTGACCCCGGGAGTGCCGTCCTTTGCCGCTGCCGCGGCCGCACTCGGCTGCGAGCTGACCCTGCCGGAAGTCACCCAGACAGTGATCCTGACCCGCACCACGACCCGCTCCTCGCCGATGCCGGCAAGCGAGGGGCTCGAGCGGCTCGCGACAAGCGGGGCAACTCTGGCGATCCATCTTTCGGTCGCCAACCTCGCGCCCGTCGTCCGCGCGCTGACCCCGTCTTACGGTGCCGATTGCCCCGCGGTTGTCGCGTATCGGGTCAGCTGGCCGGACGAGCTGCTGATCCGCGGCACCCTGGGCGACATCCGGGCAAAGGTGAAGAAAGCGCGCATCACACGGACCGCGCTGGTGCTGGTCGGCCGCGCAATCTCAGGCGAGGGCGCGGCCGAGAGCCGACTCTATGCCGCCGATCATCATCACTCGATGCGCCCGCGGCAGCGTGCCTGATTGTGCCGACCGTCTCGCGCGTTCTCAGGGCCCGTCATCGTATTAACCCGGGCTGAGCCTAGAGCCGGCAAGGTCCTCCGCCTGTAGTCCTGCCGCCCGATAAGCTGACCACCCCGCACGCAGACTGCGGAATCGGCATCTTGCTCGACGTCGATCAAAGCACGGATAGGTTGCTGGTCTGGTCGGGAGAGACAAGTTGGGTTCAACCGGCATCGACCCGATCTGAGTTCCGCTCCGGTGCAGGCGACGAGGTCCGCAGCGCGCAGCCGTGCGATCAGCGCCGGGCGAGCTTGGATCTGGTGCGGATCCTGATGCGCTGTCGTTGCGGTGAAGAACGAGACCCTGTCGCCGCCGATCTCGCCCGCGAGCAGGCTCGCTGCAACGAGAGCGGCGAAGCCGAGGCCGACCGCCGCGGTGCGCCCTACCTTCCTGGTTTCGAGCCGCGTCAGGTCACAACGCTGAGGAACCGGTCGTTGAGCTCTTTCTGGTAATAAAAGACGCTCTTGCCGATTTCGTCGGCAGTCCATACCCGGGTCGGGTTGTCGGGGTAATAGCTGTAGCCGCCGGCGAATACCTCGTTGCGAT
>DASQCY010000708.1:0-7146 GCA_035634495.1 Allostellaceae bacterium | reverse complement strand
CAAATATGCCGAAGGGAAGAAGGGCGGGTTCGACCATCAGGACGGCTTCTTCCCGGGAGCGCCGCAAATGCTTCGCGACCGGCTGGGACCGTTGTCCGTGGAGGCGAAGCATCAAGTGCTGGCCGGCGGTGCGATGGGCTTCTACGCCCTCAACTGACGGCGGGTAGGAAGCGGGGGAGGGCGGCCGTCCCCAACGGCTGCCTCCGGCCGTCTCAGCAAGGTGTGCAGGTTGCCCCAGCGGCGTCGATACTGGGCTGGGGTCATCCCTACTCTGCGCCGAAACAACCGTCCGAAAAACCCGTTATCCTGATAGCCGGCCTCTAATGCCACTGCCTCGACCGGCAGGTCCGAGGTTTCGAGGATCTGCTTGGCCTCCTCCAGTCGCAGCGCCTGAACGTAATCCAGCGGCGACATCCCGGTCGACTTGACGAACCGCCGGGTAAAGGTTCGCTCCGACAGGCCGGACAGCCGCACCATGGCCGCCACTGGTGCGGCCTCGGCGTAATGATCGGCGAGCCACTCCTGACAGCGGGCGATCACCCGGTCGCTGGTTTGCTTGCCGGTCACCAGTGAGGTGAACGGCCGCTGTCCGGCGTCGTGCCATGTGATCAGATAAGCCTTTGCGACTTCCAGCGCCTCGGTAAGGCCGACGAAGCGAGCAATCAGATAGAGGATCAAATCGAGATGGCTGGTGCCACCGCCTGCCATGATGATCCGTTGCTCTTGGCCGGTGACGACCAAGGCCTTGTCAGGATCGACCCGCAAGCGGGGGTAATGTCTGGCCAGTGATGGCGCGTAGTTCCAATGAATGGTGGCCTCCATCCCATCCAATAACCCGGTCTGCGCCAGCATAATGGCCGCGGTACAGGTGCAGGCCAATGTCGCTCCTGCCTCATGGCATTGGCGCAGCCATAGGACCTCGGCGTCGAAGCGACCAATGCAGGGGTCGTCGGCAGGCAACGGGAAGTCGGGCACACAGACGATGTTCGGCGGCGGACAATCACCGAAATCATAGTCGGGGGTAATCCACACGCCGTTTCCCGTCCGGATTTGGGCGCTATCGGCGGCAACGACGCAGGGTGCGATCTGCTGCTGGCCCGGCACGCCGGTGGTGATGAAGCCCCAATCGCGGCCCGCGGCGCAAAGCAGATCGTGCATCGTGTAGACGACCGAGGCGGTGACCTCCGGGTAGGCGAGCCCGTACCGCGCGATTCAGGCGCTCTACGATCCGCTGTTTCCCAAAGGTCGGGATCGCAGTTATTTTCGCTCGCCGTATCTGCCGAGCTTGGATCAGAAAGCAATCGCGGAGATCGTCTCAGGCCTCGCCGCCCGGCCGTCGGAGATGACTTTTGCCTCCGTCTGGTATTTCGGCGATGTCGTACGCCGGATGGCGGCCGACGCCACGGCCTTCGGTGACCGGAGCCAGCCATGGCTGTTCAGCATCGACGCGATCTGGTCGAAACGCGAGGACTACGCGGCCAACATTGCCTGGGTACGTGAGCTTTGGTCGAGGATGCGGCCTGACTCCAACGGGCGGCTATATCTCAACTTCCTGTCGGCAAACGACGATCCTGACGTCATGCGCGACGGCGTCGGCCGCGAGATCTATGAAAAGCTGGCCAGGATCAAGGGGAAATACGATCCGACGAACTTCTTTCGACTGAGCCAGAACATCGCGCCCGCGCAAGCCCCTCAGCCCCCGACCTGATCCGGGGTGAGGGGCCATCGCCGGTTTGAAAGGTAGTCAGTTTGACGGCGGAAAGAATACCAGGGCGCGCACCTCGATGCTTTCCCGCGGCGGTGCGTCGGGGGTCAGCGGGTTGTCGAACGAGGTGTGGAACGACAACCGGGCGCGGCCGTCATTGGCGCTGTCGTGCACCCGGATGAACAGCACCTCGTCGGGCTGCTGGTCCGAGAAATAAAACCAGCGATGCGCCGGGTTGTAGGCGACCCGTGAGGTCTCGCCGCGGACATGGGCATAGACGAGATCGCTGGCGATCAGATCGGCATCGGTGAAGCTGCGCGCGTCGCACAGCGCCAGCGGCGAATCCTGCACCGGCCCGCGGATCGGACGCCACACATTGACGATGCCAAAGCGGTTCTTGAGCAGCTCTTCGGCGTCGGCGCCCAGGTGGTCGCGCACCCGGCGCGGCGCCGAGTTAACCGTGTGGTCGTTGTGCACCTGCCGCGAAGGCTTGGCCAAACCCTCCCGCGTGGCGTTGCGCACATTGTGGTCGAAGACAAAGACACGGCTGGCGCCGAGCTTGTCCTTCAGCAGCTGCTCGACCTCCGGGTAGTAGACGCGCTTGATCTCCTCGGGATCATAGAAATCGGCGACCGCGGTCGGCGCCTTCACCAGCGCGAAGCCGTTGCGGTCGAGCGTGAATTCCGCTTCACGGCCGCGCGCGTCCTCGATTGTGACCTCGCGTGGATCGTCGATGCCGTTCCAGCGCGGCACACCGGGCGGCGGCTCGACGCGATAGGCGGCCGGCTTTTCGGTGCCGCGTATCAGGTAATGGAGCGTCGAGGTCAGGGTTTTAGAGGCTACGGCGGCATCGAGCGGCATGATTGGACTCCTCCGTTGTTGAGCGTCGTTTCGGGGAACTTCAGCCTAAGCTTTATCGATTAGTCTACTCCTCGGTGGTCGTCAAATGAGATTACAGAGCCGATCTGTGAAGGAATCTAATTTGACGGTTTCGCATTGTTTTTCGCCATCCTGAATCGTCAATCCGCGGCGGCGAGCTTGTCCTGCGTCTTCGTCTCGAAGTCGCTGGCGTCGTGGCGCTCGTGCAGCTGACCCGAGGGCTCGCCGGAGAGGCGGTTGACCATGCGCCCGCGCTTCACCGCCGGCCGCTCGTAGATCATGTCGGCCCAGCGCTGGACGTTCTTGTACTCGTGCACCGCCAGGAACTCAGTCGCGCCGTATTGCCCGAACTTGACCAGCCCGCCATACCACGGCCAGATCGCGATGTCGGCGATCGTGTAGGCGGGGCCGGCGACATATTCGCTCTCCGCCAGGCGGCGATCGAGCACATCGAGCAGGCGCTTTGTCTCCATCGTGAACCGATCGATCGCATATTCGATTTTGGTCGGCGCGTAGGCGTAGAAGTGACCGAAGCCGCCGCCGACATAGGGCGTGCTGCCCATCTGCCAGAACAGCCACGACAGGCATTCGGCGCGGGTGGCGGTTTCCGTCGGCAGGAACTCGCCGAATTTCTCGGCCAGGTACATCAAGATGGCACCGGTCTCGAAGACCCTGATCGGCGTCGGACCGCTGCGGTCGACCAGCGCCGGGATCTTGGAGTTCGGGTTCACCGCCACGAAGCCGCTGCCGAACTGATCACCATTGCCAATCCGGATCAGCCAGGCGTCGTACTCGGCACCCTTATGGCCGAGGGCCAGCAGCTCTTCGAGCATCACCGTGACCTTCACGCCGTTGGGTGTGCCGAGCGAGTACAGCTGCAACGGGTGGCGGCCGACCGGCAGCTCCTTTTCGTGGGTGGCGCCCGCGGTCGGGCGGTTGATGTTCTCGAACCTGCCGCCGCTCGGCTTGTTCCAACTCCAGACCTTGGGGGGTGTGTAATCGGGTGTCTCGGTCATTCCTAAAGCTCCAGGCGTCTTACGGGCGCACGCGGGCCCGGTGCGCCATCCCCTCAGCTTACACGATGAGTCGGCCGTCAGGCATGCGCCGCACGCCTGTCTGGGTGGATCACGTTGGAACAGCCTGCGGATATCCGAAGCGGGGAAGTGGCGCAACGACCGCTTCGGCGTGCAGGCATCATTAAGCATTCGCGGATGGTCAGCTCGCCGCCCCATTCCTGCCGTCGCCGCGCGGCGGCCGGCAAGACCGAGAGGCGTCGCCAACGGCCGGGCTGCGGCGGGCCGACGAAATCGAAATTGATTGCCGTGCCGGGGCAGGGGATGGGATCTTGTCGAGGCTCATCGCCCCTAACATTGGGGATCGCATATCAAGGAGCTCCGAAGATGCCTGCGCCGACTAATCCGAACCCGAAGATCTATGGATATCACGCTCATGTCTATTACGACGCCGCGACAAGGCCGGTTGCCGAGCGGTTCCACGAGCGGCTGTCGGCGGCCTACTCGGTCGAGATGGGCCAATTCAGCGGCGAGCGAGTCGGCCCGCACCCGGTGCCGCAGTTCCAGATCATATTCACCAAGGCGCTGTTTCAGGAGGTCGTGCCCTGGATGATGCTGAACCGCGCGGGTCTCGACATCCTGGTCCATCCGCTGACCGACGACATGGTCGACGACCACACGATTTACTCTCTTTGGCTCGGCACGCCAGTCGCCCTGGTTCTCGACCATATGCGGCGCCGCGGCTACCGCGACGCACTGTTGCCAGCCAGCGAGCGCAAGGCGGCATAATCGAAGAGCGTCACGCCGGGGGCTCGCTGCGGCTTTACTGTCAGCAGGTCATGCCGCAGTTCAAGTCGTGAAACTGAGCGGGAAGAACCAAGTGCTGAGATTGCTGGGACTGAGCCTCCTGCTCGGCACGGGGCTCGGCAGCGTCGCTTGGGCGCAAGGCTCGTCGAAGTTCGATGGCCAGTACCGGGGAGAGCTCACTCTGACGAAAGAAATCAAGGAGAACTGTACCCAGCCTCCGATCGGGGCGCTCTACCCTTTGAGAATATCGAGGGGTGAGGTTCGGTTTGTCTATGTCCCGCGGTTCGACACGACATTAAGGGGGACGGTTGATGAAAATGGGATTCTCAAAGCCTCTGCCCGGTTGAAACACGGGACTGTGCAGATGACGGGACGCATCCAAGGGAATCATATTACGGCGTATCTCGTATCTCCAAGTTGTCATTACACGTACCAGACGAAGGACTAGGGGCTTGATGGCTGATCGGGAATTTCGGGTTGTCGTCGCCGGCGCGGGCGTCTCGGGCCTGTTCATGGCCGAGACCTTGAAGCGCGCGGGCATTGATTTCACCGTTTACGAAAAGGCCGGCGAAGTCGGCGGGACCTGGCGGGACAACACCTTTCCCGGTCTCTTTGTCGACGTTCTGTCCCGTCAATACGAGTTTCCGTTCCAGCCCAACTACGACTGGTCGCGCAAATATGCGCCGGCCAACGAGATCTGGGCGTACATCAAGAAGGTTGCGCGCGACCGCGGGCTCACCAAATTCATCCGCTTCAAAGAGGAGATCGTCGCGGCGCGGTTTACCGACGGCCGCTGGCACCTCGAAACGGCCAAGGGCAACTCGGATGTTGCCGACGTCTTTGTCTGCGCCACCGGCTTTCTCCACAAGCCGCTTTTCCCCGAAATTCCGGGGCGCGAGAGTTTCGCCGGCCCGTCTTTTCACTCGGCGCGCTGGGATCACGACGTGCCCTATGCGGGCAAGCGCTGGGGCGTCATCGGCAGCGGCGCCAGTGGCGTGCAGATCACCGAGGCGCTGGCTTGGGCGGGGTGCGAGGTCACCCAGTTCATCCGTCGCGCCCAATGGGTCCATATCCGCGAGAACCCACACTCGACCTGGTACCAGCGCCTGAGGGTGCGGCTTCCCTTCGGCTATCGGCGCGAGCAGCGCCGGCTGTGGCAATTCATCAACGAAGGCGACCGTTGGCGCCTCGAACCAGGGCCGCAGCGCGAGGCGATGGAGCGCGAGTTCCGGTCCTATCTCGACTGCATCAAGGACTCCGAGCTGAAGAAGAAGCTGACGCCAGATTACAATCTTGGCTGCACGCGCATCCCGAAATCCGACAAGAACTACTATGAAGCGGTGCAGCTGCCGAACGCGCACATCGTCAAGGGGCAGATCGCCCGCATTGTGCCGGATGGCGTTGTCATGGCCGATGGGACGCATGTTGATCTCGACGTGCTGGTCTACGCCACCGGCTTCGATGCGCATGCCTATATGCGCCCGATGACGGTGACGGGGCTCAACGGCACAACCATCGATGAGGCGTGGCGGGAAAAGATCTATTCTTATGGCGGCATCGCGCTGCCGGGCTTTCCCAACCTATTCATGCTCTACGGGCCGTTCGCCCCGGTCAACAACGTGCCGGTGCCGCTCGGCCTCGACCAGGAGATCGCTTGTATCATGCGGTTGATCGCCGAGGCCCGGGCCCGCCGCGCCGCGGTCGCGCCGACCGCCGCCGCGACCGAGAAATTCCTCGCCCGGCTCGGCGCCGCCTTTCCCGATACCGTTTGGGTCAGCGGCTGCAAGAACTGGTATACCGGCGATCAGGGCACGCCGGTCCTGTGGCCGCTGCCGCAGAGCGAGCACAAGGCATTCTTCGCCGAGGTGCCGGTGGAAGATTTTCAGTTCATTCCCACCGGGCAGGGGGACTGAATTGTCGGAAGCGGCTAGGGGTTCGGATACATGCGGGACTTGATTGCCTCCAGTTGTACAATCACGTCCGGGTCGACGATTCTGGTGAAGCGCGGCACCTCTTTTCCCTTCCACTCGGCCAGGCGAAAAAACATGTGCAGCGGGCGCAGGTCGAAGAGTCCGCCGTTCCGGTAAGCATATGCCTCCTCGTATAACGGCCGGTATACTTGCATGAAAGCGTCTTCGGGCCGGCAATCATCTTCGGTGTGGTGGCCGACACCATAAATATAATAGGCGTAATTATTCAGCGGCCCGTCCGGGTCATGTTTGAAGTGGTAATAATATCCGGGCTCGGGCAGCTTGCCAGGAGGGGGTATGTCGTACGCCATATCGTCGTCCTGATTTCGAGATGGCCGAGCTAAGGACGGTGACTAGGCGAAGGACTCGGTCATCGCCGAGTAGACCATCGTGCGCAAGTCCCGGCGCAAGGTCAGGCGCGCCTCGCTGCCGATCACCTGGGTCATGAACACGACCGTCAGCTCTTCCTTGGGATCGATCCAGAAGGCAGTCGCGGCAGCACCACCCCAGAAATATTCGCCGAGCGAGCCGGGCAGACGGGTCTTGGCGACATTGACGTTGACCCCGCAGCCGAGCGAGAAGCCGACCCCGGCATAGCCGGACTCGCTGAACATGCCCGGCAACGACATGTCCGCCACCTCCCTGCCATCGGGCAGGTAGTTCAGGCTAAACAGTGCCACGGTCTTGGGGCTCAGGATCTGCACGCCGTCGAGCGTACCGCCGTTTAGCATCATACGGCAGAAGCGCAGGTAGTCGTGTGCCGTCGACACCA
>DASQCY010000707.1:0-3374 GCA_035634495.1 Allostellaceae bacterium | reverse complement strand
GCTGAGCAGCCTGCGTCTCTACGAGCTGAGCCCTGATTTCTCCGCGACGCCGCCGAGCGCGACGCTGACCCTCGTGACGCCGGACATGACCGTCGCCAGCTTCGCCGAGGCGTGCAACGGCGGCGTCTGCATTCCGCAGCCCAACAGCGAGCGCCTCGACTCTCTGGGCGACCGGTTGATGTACCGGCTGGCCTACCGCGTTTTCAGCGACCATGTCGCGATGGTCGTCAACCATTCGGTCATGGCCGGGTCGAGCGTCGGCGTCCGCTGGTACGAGCTGAGGCAATCGGCGCTGAGTTCGACGCAGTGCAGCTCTTTTACCGCTGGCGTGTTCTATCTCTGCCAGTATGGAACCTTCGCGCCCGACAGCACCTATCGCTGGATGGGCAGCGCGGCGATGGACGGCGCCGGCGACATCGCCCTCGGCTACAGCGCGTCGAGCAGCAACCTCTATCCCTCGATCTCCTTTACCGGCCGCACGCCGACGATGGCGATCGGCGTCATGGGGCCGGAAACCATTCTCCAGGCCGGCAAGGGAGCGCAGACCACCTATAATCGCTGGGGCGATTATTCTTCGCTGCGGATTGACCCGGACGACGACACGACGTTCTGGTACACCAACGAATACTACACCAGCAACAACCGGTTCTTTAATTACTTGTGGAGCACGGCGATCGGCTCGTTTACGATCGGTGGCAGCTCGACGGCAACGGATTTCAGGCTTTCGGCGTTGCCTACCTCGCTCATGGTGACGCGCGGTTCGAGCAACTCCACGACGGTTACCGTTACCGCCGTAAACGGTTCGAGTTCGGTCAATCTGAGCCTCAGCGGCCTCCGGAAAGGGGCGAGCGACAGTTTCGCTACCAATCCGGTGACCGCCACCACCGGCGGCGCAAGCTCGATCCTGACGATCAGCGCCAGCCGCAATGCGGCCACCGGAACGTTCATCATCACGATCAGCGGCAGCAACGGTTCGGCGACGCACGGGATCCCGCTATCGGTAACGATCCAATGAGCGGACCTGCCTGATCGGACGCGCCGGCCTGCTCGCCTCCTGCTGGCCCCGGACGAAATCTACCGGTCGGTGCGGGGGATATGCCCACTTCCGTGCCGCCGTGTCGTGGTTGCTAGGTTGCGAGGCCGCCGTGCCGGCTTCAAGCAAGAGTTCGTCGGTCCAGTTGGTCGATGCTCCTGAGTACCGCTCAGACGGAAGCCGGTCAAAGGTCCGCACAGGGCTCGCCCATAGAACGGCGTCATCGTCGCACAGCCCAAGCCGATCGCGGAAACGTCCAGTTGACCGAGCTTGCGCCGCTCCATCTTCTCGTTCCTGCTAAGCACCTGACGCGAGCGAGGCGACCCCGCCGGCATGTGCGGTGTTGTACCGCCACAAACCCACCGCGATCCCGACGATGGTGAGCCCCGCGACGATGATCGCCCAGGGCTCGGCGCCCAGCCGCTCGAACCACTGGGTGTAGAAATTGATCGCGCCAAAAGTCGCCGCCGTCGTCACGACCCAGCGCCGATTGGCGCGCGCCGCCCAGATGCCGACGCCGATCACGAGGACAGCCCAGGCGAAGGTGAAAACCCAGTCCGGCACATGGAGTGCGGCTTTTTCCCAGGCCTCGCGGGCTGTCCACGACTCCATGCCGCCAACCGCCCAGCTCTCGCCCGGATGGTCGCCCCACAGCGAGCCGACCCAGAACCCAAAATTGAGGAGGACCAGCGACATGCGGGCAAAGACGATCGCAAGCCCCTCATAGGCCGGCCCGACACGGCTGCCGACGAGATAAGCGGCAAGGGCCAACAGGGCAAAGAACACGATCGTTATCGTCGGTTCGGTCACGATCAGCATGTAGGTGGCGTGAAAGTACCCGGTGCTGCTGCCGAGCGCGCCCGCCAGTGCGAGCGGCACCAGGGCCATCAACAGGCCGCTGCGGATCACGACCGCCAGCACGAGCAGAAGAATTGCGGTAAACACAAGTCCGGTGAAACCCGCGTCGAGCACACCGATGACGCCGCCCGACAGCAGCAGTGCGCCGATCACCGTGCCGGCCGTAGCGAGCAGCCTCCAGCGCTCGCCGGCGCCGAACGACACCGCGAGGCCGATCACGACCAGCGCGACGCCGATCGCCGCGCCGGCCGCGAAAGTCGGGTTGAGCGCGAGGATACCGCCCGCGACAGCGATCGCGCCGAATGACATCAAAATGTTGATCGCAAGAGTGCCGATGTCGCGGGAGGCGAGCGCCTTCAGCTCTTCGGCCTGCTCCGGCGTGAGCTTACCCTCCCGCAGCAGCCGTGTGACATCGAGAACGATCTTAATGGTCTGCCGCCCCTGCCAGGCTGTGGTATCTTGTAGGTTGATCGTAGCTCGCATTAGATTAACGGGCTAGGAAGATGGCGAGCCGCCGTGTAATCGCGGGATTTGCCGCAACGCAGGCGCCGCCTCGACCGCTGTGGCCCGGTGATGACAGCATGCCGGCGACGCACTAAGTTCGCGGTATGGACGGTGAGCCCCCGCTCCTTTCACCTGCTGCCGGAATTCTCGATCTGCAGCAGCCGGTTGCGCGCAGCTTGCCGCTCGTCCTCGCCTCGCCGCATAGCGGGACCGAATATCCGGCCGATTTCCTCGCCGCCTCGCGGCTCGACCCGGTGGCTCTGCGGCGGTCCGAGGACAGCTTTGTCGACGAGCTCTTCGGGGCCACACCGCACCTCGGCGCGCCTCTGTTGTCGGCGCGCTTCCCGCGTGCCTATGTCGACGTCAATCGCGAGGCCTACGAGCTCGATCCCAACATGTTCGCCGACGCCTTGCCGAAATTCGTCAATGCAGGATCGCCACGGGTTCGCATGGGTCTCGGCACGATCGCTCGGATCGTCGCCAGCGGCGAAGAGATTTACGCGAAAAAGCTTCGCTTCGCGGAGGCGCAGCGGCGGATTGAACGGTTGTACCGTCCCTATCATCGGGCCCTGCGCGGTCTCGTCGAAGAGACCGAAGCGCTGTTCGGCGGCTGTCTGCTCGTCGATTGCCATTCGATGCCTTCGGGAGCCGACTCCCTTTGCGAGAAGAGCGGGGCCGACATCGTCCTAGGCGACTGCCATGGTGCATCCTGCGCCCCGCAGTTCGTCGAGGCCGCCCGCCGCTTCCTCGTCGACCGCGGCTTCGCCGTCGCGATCAATGCGCCCTACGCCGGCGGGTTCACGACGGGTCACTACGGGCGTCCAAGCATGCAGCGCCATGCGTTGCAAATCGAAGTCAACCGGGCGCTCTACATGCATGAACGCGACTACGAGCGGAAAGCGTATTTCCCGCAACTGGTTCAAGACCTGGCCCAGCTTGTCGACCGGCTGGGCCGGGTCGCCCAGAAATGCCTGGTAGG
>DASQCY010000706.1:0-2224 GCA_035634495.1 Allostellaceae bacterium | reverse complement strand
ATCCTGCGCGCGGTCAAGAACCGCTTTGGCGCCACCGACGAGATCGGCGTCTTCGAGATGAGCGACCGTGGCCTCGTCGAGGTCCCGAACCCCTCGGCCCTATTTCTCGCGGGGCGTCCTGCAGCGGGACAGCATGCATTCGGCGTCGTCGGAGCGGATGCGGACGAAAATGAGGGGGCGGGATCGAGCAGCGAGCAGATCAGTGGCTCGGCGGTATTTGCCGGCATGGAAGGCACTCGGCCGGTGCTCGTTGAGGTTCAGGCGCTGGTCGCCCCGGCCGTACTCGGGACGCCCCGTCGGGCAGTCGTCGGATGGGACGGAACGCGGCTGGCGATGATCACGGCGGTGCTCGATGCGCGCTGCGGTTTGTCGGTCGGCGCCAACGACATCTATCTCAACATCGCTGGCGGGTTGCGCATCGTCGAACCGGCGGCCGATCTCGCGGTCGCAGCGGCACTTGTCTCGGCCATGACCGAGACGGCAGTGCCTACCGATACTGTCGTGTTTGGCGAGATTGCGCTTTCGGGTGATGTGCGCCCGGCTAGCCATACCGAATCGCGGCTCAAAGAAGCCGCCAAGCTCGGTTTCGCCGAAGCCTGGATGCCGATCCGCCGAGATAAAAGGCGCGGAGCGGGTGTCGCGACGGGACTCGAGACGGTGTCTATCGGCCATCTGAAGGAGCTCGTCGAGCGCTTGGCTCCCGCGCGATCGCCGCGCGGCCCGATACCGCGGCAACGCCGGATCGGGGTTGCGTCGTGAACAGCTTCGATCTCGCTGTCCTTGGGGTGATTGTCCTTTCGGCGGTATTCGCCTTTGCTCGCGGCTTTGTCCGCGAAGCGTTGTCGATAGTTGCCTGGGTCGGTGCCTCACTGATCAGCTTGTACGGGTTCAACCACGTTTATGCGCTTGTCGTCCGTTTTGTTACGACGCCGCTGCTCGCCGACCTCGTCGCGGGCGCCGGGCTGTTCGTAATCAGCCTAATCGTGTTGACGATCCTGACCGGGTACGTCGCGCGCTTTGTGCACTCCAGCGCCTTGTCGCCGATCGATCGAACGCTGGGATTGATCTTCGGCTTGGCACGTGGCGTTTTTCTTGTCTCGCTCGCCTATCTCGTGCTGGATATCAGCCTGCCGCAGAATGACCGGCCGGGCTGGATCAAGCAGGCCAAGAGCGAACCGTTCCTCGCTCAGGGGGCAGATCTGTTGCGCAGTGCGCTTCCCGAACCGCTACAGCTGAAGAGCGCTGCGGCGGCCGACGATGCCCAGCGTGCGCTGGAGCGGACGAAGGATGCTCAGAAGGCGATGCGTGCCCTTTCGAGCCCTGTCGCGCCGTCGCTAGTGAAACCTGGTGAGGAGCAGGCGCCGAACTATAAACCGGGCGACCGGCGGGACATGAACCGGCTCATCGAGAACGCTCGATAGAAGGCTCAGCCATGGCCTCCCACTCGTATTCGAACCGAGAAGTCACCATTTTCCAAAAGTCGAAACGAGGATCGCGGATGCCGACGACTGATCCCTTCGATGCGGACCACTTCCACGAGGAGTGCGGCGTCTTCGGGGTGTATGGCCACCCCGACGCGGCGGCGCTGACAGCACTCGGCCTGCACGCGTTGCAGCATCGCGGGCAGGAGGCCACCGGGATTGTCGCCTATGACGGCGAGCAGTTCAGCGCCCATCGCGGGCTAGGCCAAGTCAGTGACAATTTCGGCTCCAAGGATGTGATCGGCCGGCTGCGCGGCAGTGCTGCCATCGGCCATGTCCGCTACGCGACGACCGGCGAGGTGGCACTCCGCAACGTGCAACCGCTCTTCGCCGATTTCGAGTTCGGCGGGCTCGCCATCTGCCACAACGGCAATCTGACCAACTCCTACCAGGTGCGGCGCCAGCTGGTACGTCGCGGTAGCCTGTTCCAATCGACGAGCGACACCGAAGTCATTGTTCACCTGATCGCCACGAGCCTCAAGGAGACCGTCGTCGACCGGTTGATCGACGCACTGCGGCAGGTCCAAGGCGCCTTTTCACTGGTATCGCTCTCGCAGGACGAGGTCATCGGGGTGCGCGATCCGCTCGGCGTGCGGCCGCTGGTTCTCGGCCGTCTCGCCGACGCCTGGATCCTCGCCTCGGAGACCTGTGCGCTCGACATCATCGGCGCCGACTTCGTCCGCGATATCGCAGCAGGAGAGATCGTCATCATTGGCGCGCGCGGCGTAAGAAGCCTGCGGCCA
>DASQCY010000705.1:0-9097 GCA_035634495.1 Allostellaceae bacterium | reverse complement strand
CTGGGGCAGGCCGCTCTTGGCGTCACGGCTGCCGGTCCACAGGAACGCCACACCCTTGTCGGTCCGGTCGCGCTGGCTGATGACCTGCTGCGCTTGGGCCTCCGACCCGGCGCTCGCCACGACGAGCGTCCCCATCCGCGGATCATTGATCATGTGTTCCATGATTTGCGGGAATGACTCGCTGTTGGCAAAGCCCGTCACATCGGCGGGATTGGCCGCCCAGCCGAAACCCTTCAGAATCCCATTGATGCCGTCACGCGCCTCGTCGCCCAGCAATGGCAGATCGAGAGCGGCCTGACCGCACATATCGGCGGTGAGCGAGCTGATGCCGCCCGAGTGAGATACCACCGCGATTCCGGGAACGGCGGGCTTAGGGGTGTGGGCCAGGAGGTGCGAGACCTCCAAGAGTTCATCGTAATCCTGGACCCGGGTCACCCCGTATTGGGCAAAGATCGCGTCGTACCGGGCGTCCGCCCCGGTCAGCGCCGCCGTATGCGAGCGCGCCGCCCGGGCTCCCAGTTCCGAACGCCCGATTTTGATCAGGACGATCGGCTTGCCGCGCTCGGCGGCGAGCTTTGCCACTTCGATAAACTTGTCGGCGGCTTTGAAGCCTTCGACAAAGCCGGCAATAACCCGGGTATCCGGATCATCCAGCAGATAGCGGGCGAAATCGGTGAAGTCGAGGTCGGCTTCGTTCCCGGTCGAGATGATATAGCTGAAGCCAATGCCGTTCTCGACCGCCCGTACCAGGAACGGCCCGAACGCCGTGGCACCGCTTTGGCATACGAGACCGATGGGCCCGGTCAGGCCCTCGGCTCCGCGCGAGGAAGCGGTGGCCCATATGTCGTCCTTGACGTTCGCCAGGCCCAGGCAGTTGGGGCCGCTGATCCGCATGCCCGAGCTGCAGGCAAAGGCGCCCAATTTCCCCTGCAAATCGCTTCGGTCGTCGACGCCGCGCTCGGCAAATCCCGCCGAGATCACGATCGCCGATCCCGCCCCCTTGCGGTGGCTCTGCTGCAGGACATCGAGCACCTGGTCCCAGGGCACCACGACGGCGACCACGTCGGGGGCCTCCGGCAGATCCGCCACACTCGGGTAGGACTTCACCCCCATGATGTCGTCGTAACGCGGGTTCACGGCATAAACCCGCACGCGATCTTTGGCCCTGAGCGCTGCCGCCAGAAACCGCCCGCCATACTGCATCCGCGGCGTCGCGCCCACGATCGCAATCGAGCTCGGGTTGAGCATTTTGTGGATCGACGCCATCTGCGGCTCTGTCCAGAACTCCATGACACCCCCTGAAAAGAACGTGGTCCGCCATCGGCTCGGCTAACTCGGTCGGCAAGCCCGCGCTCTAACGAACGGGGCTGCCATCGGCCGATATTCCCGCATCATTGCCCGAAGCAGAGCGCTTGCGGCAGAGCCACTCCGGGAGCTGGGGCGGACGCTTCCTGCACAGCGCTCCGGTCATTGCGCGCGCCAGGTTCCGGTATTCGGAGTTTAGCTGCTTATCGCAAACATTGTTGGTCAAGCCAAAATCCTGTCGTAGACCGGCAGCATTCCTTTTGAGCCGAGTTCGACCGAGTAGGACCCGTGATCAAAGGAGGCGCCCGGCCAAGCCGCTAGGACGGGCCGTTGGCAGCCAAGGCAATGGCCTTGCGCTGGCTGTAGGGTCGTCGCCCGACTGCCCAATCAGCAGCCCTCTGAGAAATATCCGGCAATCCTGGACTGAGGACGCCAACCGGACGACATGATTGTCGGATGGAAAAGCAGACCGGAGGCTCGTCCGGAGGTCCCGCCGTGTTCTTTCGGTGAGACCACCGCAACCGCACAGCTCTGGGACTGTTCCCGGTCAGAACAGTCGGTCGACCGCCTCGCGCCGGATCTCGACCGGGAAGCGCGCGCGCAGCGCTTGCGTGAATTCGGCCGCGAGATCCGTTCGCATCTGCTGGTTCAGGTCACGCGAAACCTCCTCCGTAGCATTCTGCGACGGCGTCTCCGGGGTTTGCACCTCGCTGAGCTGGGCGACATAGGACCCGACCCCATCGGCGGCGGTGACGACCTCGCCCGGTTTGGCCGCGAACAGCTTGGCGACGAGCGCCGGCGACGTCGTGTCGCCGCGGGCTGGCCGACGCAGGAGGGGCGGCGAGGTCGTGACTTTGAGCCCCTTTTCGGCGGCCACCGCAGCCAGCCGGATATCCGGTTTGACCGATGCGGCGAGCTCCTCGGCTGTCTTGGCGACCTTCTCGCGCCGCTTGTCACCCTGCCACGCCTCGACGGCCTGCGCTTTGACCTCGGTGAGCGGTTTGATCGTCGGAGGGGTCACCTTGTTCACCTGCACCAGGAAAATGGCGCCGTCCGGGCTCTCGGTCACGCGGCTCGTCCGCCCCTCATTCGTCGCAAAGACGAGCTTCAATACCTCGTTGGCCGGGACCGGCAATGCGACCGGTTTGCCCTCGGGATCGTGGTCCCCGACATCCGCTGCGGCTACCTCGGTCTTCTTGAGCCCAAATTTAGCCGCAGCATCCTCGAGGGTCATCCCGCCCGCCAGGGCGTCATCGACCCGATTGGCAACCTTGTAAACTCGGTCGACGGCCTCGTCGTGAGTCAGTTGGGCCTCGATTTTCGGCTTGACCTGCTCAAAGGTCTGGGTCACCGCCGGCTCGATCTTGACGACCCGCAGGATGTGCCAGCCGAGCGGGGTCTTCACCGGCTCACTAGGTTTGTTCAACGGCAGCTCAAACGCGATGTCGGACAGTACCTGAGGCAACTCCTCACGTTTCATCAGACCGAGCTCGATTGTTTCCGGATTCTGTCCGGCGATCTGTGTCGCCACTTCGTTCCAGTCTTTGCCGGCGGCGAGGGCAGCTTCCGCTTCCTTCACCTTGTCCTCGGAGGGCGCGAGGATCTGCTGGACCTCGCGTTGCTCGGGCAGTTGGAAGTCGTCCTGCCGCTCGTCGAACTCCTCCTTCAGCTTTGCCTCCGGAATCTCGATGCCCTGAGCGATATCCGACGGGCTGAGGCTCGCCAAGGTGAACCCGCGGTATTCGGGGGCGCGGAAGAGATCCTGATGTCCGTCGTAGAACGCGGTCACATCGGCCTCGCTCGGCGGTCCGGCATCGCCGGCATCGGCGACCGGCAGCGCGACGATATCCGCGATGCGCTTCTCATTCCGGTAACGAAAGAGCAGATCGACCATCGATTGTGGTGTGGCGGCTCCCACCTCCACCGCCTGAAGCAAGTCGTTCCGCGGCATGTCCTGGCGCATCATCGCCACGAACTGGTCCTCGGTGAGATGGTTCTGGGCGAGCATCGCATCGAAGAGGGCACGGTCGAAATGGCCGTCAGGCGTTCTGAAATTGGGGTTGTCGGTAGTGGCTTTGCGGATCACCTCGTCCGAAACCTCGAGCCGCAGTCTTACCGCTTCCTGCTCGAGCAGCCTGCGGTCGATCAGCTCGCCGAGGACGTCGTCCACGACCCCGAGCTTTTTGGCCTGCTGAATATCGATCGCGGCGCCAAACCGTGCGCTTAGGCGCTCGATCTCCCGGCGCATCGCCGCCTGTAAATCCTCTGCGCGGATGTTTTGGTCGCCGACCGTAGCGATTACCGTATCGGTCGGGCGGTTGCGGAAAATGTCCCCGATGCCCCAGATCCCGAAGGTCAGGATCAGGAGAACGAATAGTCCCTTGACGACGAAGGACCCAGCCTTGGAGCGAATCGCTTGGAGCATGGAGGCAAATGGCCTCTGTTTTGGCGGGGAGGCAGGTTGACCCGCCCGCGTGCCGGTATGATCTTGGACCAGAGATAGAGACGCGCCCGTGGGGTCGCAACATGGCGGTTCGGACAAAACTCGTCGCTGGCAACTGGAAGATGAACGGGCTGCGCGAGGACGGCGCGGCGCTGGCGCGCAGCCTTGCCCAGCGGACCATTGTGGCGGGAGGCGGTGGGCCCGGCTGCCAGCTGCTCATTTGCCCGCCGGCAAGCTTGCTGACGACGGTGGGTAGTGTGCTTGCGGGCAGCGGCATCGCCCTCGGCGGACAGGATTGCCATGCTGCGCCAAAAGGCGCCTATACCGGCGACATCAGTCCCGAGATGCTGGCCAATGCCGGTTGCAGCCATGTCATCCTCGGGCATTCCGAGCGTCGCCACGGTCACGGCGAAGGCGATGCGGTGGTGCACGACAAGATCCTCGGCGCATGGCGGGCGGGCCTGGTTGCGATCCTCTGCGTCGGGGAGACGCAGTTGCAGCGGCAAGCTGGAAAGGCCGCTGACATCGTCTCAACTCAACTTGCCGGTTCGATCCCGAACGTCGCGACCTCCGATAACCTCATCGTGGCCTACGAGCCGGTCTGGGCGATCGGCACGGGCCTGACGGCGACGTTGGAGGACATCGCAACAATGCACGCCACCGTTCGCGGGTGTATTCCGGTGGACGCGCGGATCCTCTATGGCGGTTCGGTCAATCCGCAGAACGCGGCTGGCATCCTCGGCCTCGCCGAGGTCGACGGAGCGCTCGTCGGCGGAGCGAGCCTCGACGCCGAAAGTTTTTGGGCCATCGCCCTCTGCTGCCGTTGAACCCGTTCGGCTGACCCCTGGCGAGCCGGCCTGACAGCGGTTACAAGATCCGCATGATCATTCTGCTTCTTGTCGTCCATATCCTGATCGCGATCTCTCTCGTCGGCGTCATTCTGCTGCAGAAGAGCGAGGGCGGCGCGCTCGGCATGGGGGGTGGCGGCATGTCCGGGTTTATGACCGGCCGCTCGACGGCGAACCTGCTGACGCGCACCACTGCGATTCTCGCCGTACTCTTCATGGTGACGAGCCTCTCACTGGTTTGGTTCAGCAATCGCGACCGTGCTCCGCGATCGATTATCGAGGAGGGCGCACCGCCAGCGCCGGCTGCTCCCGTCGCTCCGGTTGCCCCAGCGCCGCAAACGCCGCCCGCGGAGCCGTCGCAACCCAGCCCGCCGCTCGCGCGTTGAGCGGGCGATTCGCGATCGGCGCTCCCGCACGGCACGGGGCTCGGGCCGGCCGGCGCCGGGTCTTGTCACCTCCGGCATTTTCTTAGGAGGCGGACGGCTGATGCTGTAAACTGGGATTCCATGACGCGGTTCATCTTCATCACCGGCGGCGTGGTTTCCTCTCTCGGCAAGGGCCTGACGGCTGCCGCACTCGGAGCGTTGCTACAGGCGCGCGGGTTCAGGGTCAGGTTGCGCAAGCTCGACCCTTACTTGAATGTCGACCCCGGCACGATGAACCCCTACCAGCACGGCGAGGTGTTCGTCACCGACGACGGCGCTGAGACCGATCTCGATCTTGGCCATTACGAGCGCTATGTCGGCGTCGCTGCGCGGCGCAGCGATTCGGTCACCACCGGACGGATCTATTCGACGGTGATCGGCCGCGAAAGGCGCGGCGAATATCTCGGGGCGACGGTACAGGTCATCCCCCACGTCACCGACGCGATCAAGGAATTCATCCAGGCTGATCTCGACGGCGAGGATTTCGTTCTCTGCGAGATCGGCGGCACGGTCGGCGACATCGAGAGCCTGCCCTTTCTCGAGGCGATCCGCCAACTTGGCAATGAGCTTGGACGCGAGCACGTCCTCTTCGTGCATTTGACGCTGGTGCCGTGGATCTCCTCGGCAGGGGAGCTGAAGACCAAGCCGACCCAGCACTCCACCAAGGAACTTCTCGGCCTCGGCATCCAGCCCGATATCCTGCTGTGCCGCTGTGACCGGCCGATCCCGCCGGCCGCCCGCAAGAAGATCGCGCTGTTCTGCAATGTGCGCGAAGGCCGGGTCATCCCGGCCCTCGATATCGACACGATCTATGGCGTTCCTGTCGCCTACCATTTGGAGGGGTTCGACCGAGAGGTTTGCCACCACTTCGGCCTCAATGCGCCCGAGCCCGATCTCGATCGCTGGGAGGCGATCGTCAACCGCATCCATAAGCCCGAAGGGCAGGTCACGATTGCGGTCATCGGCAAGTACACGCATCTCCCGGACAGCTATAAGTCACTCGCCGAGGCCATGAGCCACGGCGGGATCGCCAACAATGTCGCGGTCAATCTTGATTGGATTGATTCGGAGATCTTCGAGACGGAGACCGAAGCGGTTCGGCAGCTCGACGATGTTCACGGCATTCTCGTTCCCGGCGGATTTGGCGAGCGCGGCACCGAGGGCATGATCGAAGCCGCCCGCTTTGCCCGCGAGCGTCGCGTACCCTACTTCGGCATCTGCTTCGGCATGCACATGGCGGTGATCGAAGCGGCACGCGATCTGGCGCGGTTGCCGGGTGCGGGTTCGACGGAATTCGGGCCGTGCCAGCACCCGGTCGTCGGGCTGATGACCGAGTGGATGCGCGGCAATACGATCGAAAGACGCAATTCGACCGACGATCTCGGCGGGACGATGCGACTGGGCGCCTACGAAGCGGTGCTTGCTCCGGACAGCAGAGTGGCACAGATCTACGGCGCTACCCAAATCAGCGAGCGCCATCGCCATCGCTACGAAATTAATATCGGCTACAAACCGCGCCTGGAAGCGGTCGGGCTGCGTTTTTCAGGGATGTCGCCAGACGGCGTGCTGCCGGAAATTGTCGAATTTCCCGACCACCCGTGGTTCATCGGCGTGCAGTTCCATCCCGAGCTGAAATCGAAGCCGTTCGAGCCACACCCATTGTTCACCTCCTTTGTCCGCGCGGCGCTCGATCAATCGCGCCTTGTGTGAGTACCCGTCATGACCCCGCATCACGTGGCCATTGGCGACATCACGATCGGCAACGATCTGCCGCTGGTGTTCATTGTCGGGCCGAACACGCTGGAATCGCGGGAGCACGCGCTGGAGACGAGCGCTGCGCTCGCCGAGATTGCGCTTAGGCTCGAGATCGATCTCATCTACAAGACCTCATTCGACAAGGCGAACCGCACCTCGGTCGGCTCTTCGCGCGGTATCGGGCTCAAGGCCGGATTGCCCATCCTCGCCGAAGTCCGCGAACGCAGCGGGCTTCCGGTGCTGACGGACGTTCATGAGCCGGGGCAATGCGTGCCGGTCGCCGAGATCGTCGATGTCCTGCAGATCCCGGCGTTTCTCTGCCGTCAGACAGATTTGCTGCTGGCTGCGGGTGCGGCCGGGAAGCCGGTCAATGTCAAAAAGGGTCAGTTTCTAGCGCCGGCGGACATGACGAATGTCGCCGCAAAGATCGCCTCCACCGGAAACGAGCGGATCCTGCTGTGCGAGCGCGGCACGACCTTCGGCTACAACACGCTCGTGGTCGATATGCGCGCGCTGCCGATCATGGCGCAAACTGGCTACCCGGTCGTGTTCGATGCGACGCATTCTGTTGCGCAGCCAGGCGCGCGGGGCGACCATTCAGGTGGTGAGCGTGAATTCGCTCCGGTCCTCGCCCGGGCGGCGGTGGCGGTCGGCATCGCCGCGGCGTTCATCGAGACACACCAGGATCCCGACCGGGCTCCGTGCGAGGGCGCCACGATGGTGCCGCTGAAGGCACTCACGGCGCTGCTCGAAACCTTGGTCTCATTCGACCGTCTCGCCAAGGCCCGTCCGGCGCAGCTCCCCCTGCGGAGATTGTCATGACTGCGATTGTCGACATCCATGCGCGGGAGATCCTCGACAGTCGCGGAAATCCGACCGTCGAGGTCGACGTTACGCTCGAGAGCGGAACAATCGGCCGGGCGGCCGTTCCGTCTGGTGCGTCGACCGGCGCGCACGAGGCGGTTGAAAGGCGTGACGGCGGGCCGCGCTTCGGCGGCAGGGGAGTCCGTCAGGCTGTCGAATCGGCAAACGGCGAGATTTTCGATGCGCTTTCGGGCTTCGATGCCGAGGATCAGCTGGCAATCGATCGCGTGCTGGTTGAACTCGACGGAACCCCGAACAAGGGTCGGCTTGGGGCCAATGCGATCCTCGGGGTCAGCCTCGCTTGCGCCAAAGCGGCCGCAGCCGAAGCCAGCGCACCGCTCTATCGCTATGTAGGCGGCGTCTTCGCCCGCACCCTGCCGGTTCCGATGATGAATATCGTCAACGGCGGGGTTCATGCCGACAACCCGATCGACATTCAGGAATTCATGGTGATGCCGGTCGGCGCGAGCTCGGCGACCGAGGCGATTCGCATGGGCTCAGAGGTTTTCCACAATTTGCGAAGAAAGCTCGCCGAGGCCGGTCACAATACCAATGTCGGCGACGAGGGCGGGTTTGCCCCGAACCTCGCCTCGACCGATGCGGCGCTCGGCTTTATCATGCAAGCGATCGAAGCTGCGGGCTATCGTCCGGGTGAGGAGGTGATGTTGGCGCTCGATCCGGCGGCGAGCGAATTCTACCGCGACGGCGCCTATCGCCTCACGGGCGAGGGCAAGACCCTTGATGCGTCGGGGCTCGTCGCCTATTGGGCCGATCTCGTTCAGCGCTACCCAATCGTCTCGATCGAGGACGGAATGGCCGAGGATGATTGGGAAGGCTGGAGAATGCTCGCTGCAGAGCTCGGCGGTACAGTTCAACTCGTCGGTGATGACGTCTTTGTCACCAATCCGCAGCGTTTGCGCGACGGGATCAGCCGTGGCATTGCGAATGCGCTGCTCGTCAAGGTCAATCAGATCGGCACCTTGTCTGAGACGCTCGACGCGGTTGAAATCGCCCAGCGGGCCGGCTGGGGCACGGTGTTTTCGCACCGCTCGGGGGAAACCGAGGACACAACAATCGCCGATCTAGCGGTCGCGACCAATTGCGGCCAGATCAAGACCGGATCGCTGTCTCGATCTGACCGGCTGGCCAAATACAACCAACTGATCCGGATCGAAGAGCAGCTCGGCGCCTCTGCCGTGTTCGCCGGGCGCTCGGTGCTGCGGCGCTAGACAAACCTTTCTTGTCAAACCTTCGTCGGTCGACGTTGCGCCTGTTGACTCTCTAAATCGCCGATGGTCCTCTCGCGCCAATGATCCTATTGCGCGAAATAAAGCGGCGGGCGCATTTTGTTCTCGGGCCGGTTATCGGCATCGCCTTGACCGGATATTTTTTTTACAACCTGATCGAAGGCGAGCACGGATTGATCCGCTGGTTGAGCTTGACGCGAGAGATCCGCG
>DASQCY010000704.1:0-2227 GCA_035634495.1 Allostellaceae bacterium | reverse complement strand
GACAGCGCCTCGAGGTGCTTCCGGGGATAGTGCTGCGCAGCCTGCCCGCAGGGCAGCGCAAGGATCCGTCGGCTCGACAGGACATGATGGCAAGGTGCGACCTCGTCGTGCTGTGCTTGCCGGATGATGCTGCGCGAGAGGCAGTCGGGCTAGCCGCGCCGCTGGGCCACGATGCGCCGAAATTGCTCGACGCCAGCACAGCGCACCGGGTCGATCCCGAATGGACCTACGGCTTTCCAGAAATGTCCCCCGATCAGCCGGGACAGATTGCAGGGTCGCGCAAAGTTGCCAATCCCGGTTGCTACCCGACCGGCGCGATCGGTCTGTTGCGCCCGCTCGTCCAAGCGAGGCTCATCCCGCCCGACTACCCGATTACGATAAGCGCGGTCAGCGGCTATTCCGGCGGCGGCAGATCGATGATCGAGGCGCATGATCGCGACGGCGGGCCAGCCTTCGAGCTTTACTCACTCGGTCTCGAGCACAAGCACGTGCCGGAGATCGAGCGTTTCGTCGGGCTTTCGCGGCGGCCGATCTTTATGCCTTCGGTCGGGCATTTCCGTCAGGGCATGCTCGTTTCCGTACCGCTCTATCTCGACGACCTGCCCGGGAGGCCCACCGGCGCCGATTTGCGAGAGGTCCTGCGCGCCTTTTACGAGGGCTCCGAATACGTGGCAGTCGCGGTCGGCAACGGGCAGAGCAAGCTCGAACCAGAGGCGCTCAATGGCACCGACCGGCTCGATCTCTACGTTTGGGCCAACGAACGGCACAGCCACGCCGTGCTCGTCGCCCGTCTCGACAATCTCGGCAAAGGAGCCTCGGGTGCGGCGGTGCAGAATTTGCGGCTGATGCTGGATCTTGGCCCTGGGGCTAACTGATCGGCGCGAGCTCAGGACGAGACCAGCGAGATGTTGTCGACGGTCGGCGCCGCGCCGGATCGCAGCGTGCCGGTTGGAACCAACATCACATTCGGCGGCTCCGTCAATCGGCCGGCCTGCAACAGGTTTCGCACTAGATCGGTGATCACGAAGCTGTAGTTGCGCGGGTTGGTGTAAGGCGCCGGTCCAGCGCCGGTATGGGTGCCATGCACGATGGCGCCGAAGACATTGATCGTTCCGATGTAGGAGCGACTTGTGCGATCGGGCGCGGCGAGCGGCGTCGGATCCAAATGGACCTCGTAGGACACGCCAGGTTGCCGGGTGATCCGCACCCCGGCCATGCGCAGGTAGAATGGCCGACGAGCCATCGAAGCTGTCCGCAATCGCGCAAAATACGGACTGTCGCCGTCAGCGGCTAATCGCACGAGCGTCGGTGCGGCGCCGAGAGCGACCGAGCCCGACAAATCCCGCGACGCGGCGTGCGTTGTGAAGCGCAGTCCGGGTGCGCTCGAGAACGGAACGCTGCCGGGTGGGCGGTCGAGATAACGGTCGTAAGAATAGCCGAGCGGGGCCGTGTCCAATATATCTGCAACTTTTGTCTGCAGTGGCTCTCCGGCTTCGTCGACAAAGGTGAAGACCTGGCTCAAGAACCCCTCGTCTGTCGGATTGCGTCCTCCGGCACGGTTCCAACTCGCCCAGATGCGGTCGATATTGCAGTGATGAAGCCAGAAGATCGGATCGTTGGCCGCCCACGATACGGCACCCATGCCTTTCTCGCGCGTCCCGACATCGACATGGACCGAGCTGTGCGGCGCATTGTCTAGGTTCGCGCAAAACCCGGCGTCGCCGTCGCGAGTGTCGGCATAGACCGGCGACATCATCGCGTTCAAGCCGAGCGGAGCTTCCCCGATCTCGTCGATCGGCAGGCCGTCATTGACCCCCGGGTTGCGATCCGCCCGGAAGAGCGACTTCCAGAGCGGGTCGTCGGGGGAACGGAATTGGGGCGGCAAAGAACGGCGATCCGGATCGGTGTAGTTCCAATAGGGCATCGTGAAATGGGTTGCGCCGGTGATGCGTCGCACGAGCCGCTCGAACGACATCAGGTGCATGCGGTGCCAAGGCAGAAAGAAGTTTACCCGCAGCGGGTCGAAATGAGCTTCGCAGGTGTCCCAAAGCACCTTCGCCAAGAGGCGGTCGGCATCGGACGAATTGGGATAGAGGCGCGCCAGCTCCGCCGCCTTGCTGCGGTCGTCGCGGACGGCGTGAATGTGCCATTGGAACACCCAGCCACGCGGGTCGCCGGGCGCCGTTGCCATCATCTTGCCAACACCATCGGCGAAGATCCGCAGCAT
>DASQCY010000703.1:0-6353 GCA_035634495.1 Allostellaceae bacterium | reverse complement strand
ACGTACTGATCGCAGCTGCGCATACCGGCTTCGCATTTGTTCGTTTCCTCGTGCAATTGCTGACATGAGCGCGGCTCGGGCGCAGCCGGCTGAGCATTGGTCGCAATCGGCGACGCCGCGATGAGCGCCAGAGCGAGGACGAGCGGCCTCATGGCGTGGCGCGATCGGTCATTGCACGAGCGCCAATTCGCCGCGGCGAAACCGAACATCCGCCGCCGCATGGGAGAGAAGCGAGAGGGTCAATGCGGGGTCAATTCCGTTGTTTTTCGCTCCCTGAGGGCTGTGCAAATTCCGTTGATACCGTGAGCCGAATTCGTTGTTCTTAGGGCCCCTAATTTTGCGCCTAACCAGCTGATTGGAAACGTTATTTTTGTCTCGACGAGATGTGATTCCGGCGCCGGCATACAAAATTCGTTGTTTTATGCGCTGACGCCGCCGCTTCGCACGGCGTCCGTGACCACCTTGCGCGCAATCTCGCGCAACAGCCGCTTGTCTTCTTCCGGTATTGCTGCGGGTGGGATACCCGGCACGACGCGATCATGGGCGAAGGTCGCAATCGTCTTGCCGTTGGCCGGGCCGTTGCGGCTGTTACGTCCATTGCCAGTACCCCGATCGACCGCTCGGATCCCCTCCCGGATCAGGTTGCGCATCATGATGACGCCGCGGTCAGTCGAGGCGAGGTGCTCGAGCCCATGGCGAGCCATACCCTCATGGATGCTGATCTGCGCGTCGTAATCGCCGGGGACCCGCTGGCGCGCCTCGTAGGACCGCTCGCCGTCCTGGCCAAACCCGTTGCCGGGCCGCAATTCGCGGCCCTCGGGCGCGCGGCGGAAGCCGATCTGCATCGTATGAGTGTCGTCGAGCGGCACCGCCCAAGTCGTCGCGGCCGGCCGATTGATCGAGCTGCGCAATGCCATCGGGTCGGCGTTTGGCGGGAATTGGTGGATGTTGGGGAGGATGAAATCGGCGACGCGCACCCACACCCGATCGCCCTGCCGCCGCGTGTCGATATAGACCATGCCGACCGGGGTCTCCATCCAGTCCCATTCACCGAGCGCGCCGAGGTCGTCGGTAAACCCCTGGCTGCCGGGCAGGGTGTGGAGAAAGGCGAGATGCGCCGGGTCCATGCTGTTGTCCTTGACCTGCAGCCAGTTGCACGGCCACACGGCACCTTGGCGAGCCGCGAGCTGGTAGCCCGACAGATCATAGGTGTCGAGGATCGGAAAATCGGGCTGCGCATCGGGCGGTCCCATATAAGCGAAGACCAGCCCATGGTACTCGTGCACCGGATAGGCGCCGTGAAAGAGGCGATCCTTCAAGGTGCTGTCCGCCGGCTCGCCGGGTGTCTCGAGGATCGTGCCGTCGACGTCGAAAAGCCAGCCGTGGTAGCAGCAGCGGATCCCCATCTCGCCGACCAAGCCATATTCGAGCGAGGTGCCGCGATGCGGGCAGTGCAATTCGAGCAGACCCACGGCACCGCGCCTGTCGCGGAAGGCGACGAGATCCTCGCTCAAGATCCGCAGGCGCTTCGGCAGGTCGCGCAACTCCTCGGAAAGAACGACCGGCTGCCAGAAGCGCCTCAGATACTCACCGCAAGGTGTGCCCGGTCCGACCCGGCTCAGCTCCTCGTCCTCGGGCGGGCGCTCGCGGTGGTGGTAGGCGCTGAAGGCGGTGTTCAGAAACGGCGCTCTGGTTGCCATCGCATCTCTCTTTCGCGGACGGTTACAGCCCTTGGGTAAGGAACCGGTGGGCGACCGAGGCGTGCATCGCAATGCCGACCGCCATGCAGTCCTCGTTCAGGATCATGCGGTTGGAGTGGCATGGCGCCACATGGTCGTGCCCATCATGGCCGTTCGGCATCACGCCGAGAAGCATCATGCAGCCGGGAACGCGCTGCAGGACATAGGAGAAATCTTCGGCGCCCATGATCGGCGCCGGCCGGTCGACGTAATTATCCGCGCCGAGAAGCTCTGTCGCAACCGCGCGGGCGAAACCGACAAAGCCGTCGTCATTGACGGTGACCGGATATCCCCGCCTGATCGCGACATCGGCTTCGCACAGATGGGCGGCAGCGACATTTCTGGCGACGCGGCGGATTCCCTCGTGTGCCCTATCGCGCGCGGCCTCGGAGGTCGCCCGCAAGGTGCCGCCCATCTCGGCGAACTCGGGAATGACATTGTTGGCGGTGCCGGCGGTAACCTTGGCGCAGGTCAGCACGACGGGATCGGACACATCGGACCGCCGGGTCACCATGGTCTGCAACGCCAGCCCGATCTCGAATGCGACCGGGATCGGATCGACGGCGTCATGCGGCATCGAGGCGTGCCCACCGCGTCCCCTTATCGTGATGGTCCAAGTGTCGGCCGAGGCCAGCATCGGGCCCGGCCTGCTGACGATGGCGCCAGCCTTGACGTTGGGCCAGATGTGCAACGCGAAGGCGGCATCGGGCTTGGGATCCGCATCGAGCAGCCCGTCTTGGATCATCAGCCGAGCCCCGCCATGCCCCTCCTCGCCGGGCTGGAACATGAACTTGACGATGCCGGCGAACTCGTCCTTATGCCGGTGCAGCAGATGCACCGCCTGAACCAGCATTGCGGTATGGGAGTCGTGCCCGCACGCATGCATGCGGCCGGGGAACTCGCTAGCGAATTCGAGCCCGGTGTCCTCCGGCATCGGCAGGGCGTCCATGTCGCCGCGCAGCAGGATCGTGCGACCGGGCTTGGCGCCCTTCAGCGTGACGATCAGGCCGGAAGTCGAAGGCCCCCGAGCTATGCCGACATCGAGGTCCTGCAGGCCGTCGAGCACGGCCGCAGTCGTCAGCGGCAGGTCGAGGCCGAGCTCGGGCTTCTGATGAATTCGTCGGCGCAACGCAACGGCGGCGGGCAACAGCCCGCGCGCCTCGTCGAGAAACCGGTGCAACTCGGACATGCTCGCCAACCTCTCTGTCGTCGCCGGCAACTATGGACTAACCACAGGAGGCGTGCCAGCCTCGTCGGCCGCGGCCGTCGCTTCCCTACAATGTCCGCACCACCCGCCAACTCCTGATGTTCGTCCAATTGCCATCGGGGGCGACGATAACCGGGCGGTCGAGCACAAATTCGCTTGCGCCGACGCGCCGCGCGCACTCGTCGGCAATGCTCTTCAGCGTGCTCTCGTCTGACGACCAGCTCGGCTGTTGACCGGTTTCACCCACCCCATAGAGGAGGCTGATGTGCGGCGTCGGCGGCTCGACTGCGTCGGTTATCCGCCGCAGATCTTCGCGAAAGGTCCGCAGATCGGGAGTGTCCTCGACATTGATCACGACGGCCATCATCGGCGCCGTTGTCGAGAATGAGATGCGCTTTTTTCCAACGCGGAGGGGCAGCGCCTCGCTGCGTCGGACATATTCAGCCGCGGCGTCCCAAAACGCCTCCGATTGTGGGCTGCAGACCGTCAGATGGGGCTGAAACGGCACCGTCCCGTGTACACCCGCCAACCGTTCGATCAGCGCCTGCAGCGAGGCTTCCTGTTCGTCGCTCAACCGCAGCCAAATTGATGCGAGCATGACACGGCCCTCTCGGAGACGAGCCACGATAGCTCGAGTCCTCGAGCACCGCGAGGCTCCGCAGGTGCCGTTGGACCGCTGAAATGCTGCCTGGTATCGTGCAGCGGGACTCCGGTGGCAAGAGCAGGCGAATGACGGAGGCGGGCCGAAGCGTCGTGGTCTTCGATGTCGGCGGTGTGCTGATCGATTGGGACCCTCGACATCTTTATCGCAAGCTTTTCGCGGGCGACGAGATCGCGATGGAGCATTTTCTGGCAAATGTCTGCACCCATGAATGGAACCGGTGCCAGGACGCCGGGCGCAGCTTTGCCGAGGGCGCTCGTTTGCTCAAGCGCGAGCATCCTCAACATGCCGAACTGATCGATGCCTACGGTGCCCGCTTCGACGAAATGATGGCTGGGCCGATCGCCGACGCGGTCGACATCCTCGCCGAGCTGCGCGAGCGCGACACGCCGCTCTACCTGCTCAGCAATTTTTCGGCCGAGACCTTTTCGCCGGCCTTCGAGCGGTTCGATTTCCTACGCTGGTTCCACGGCATGGTGATTTCGGGCGAGGTCGGGGTTATCAAACCCGACCCGCGCATTTACGAGATCATGCTGGCGCGCTTCGCGATCGATCCGCACAGCGCGGTTTACATCGACGATGTCGCGGCCAATATCGAGGGCGCCCAGCCGTTCGGCATCCACGGCATCCATTTTACGACCCCGGACGCTTTGCGGGAGGAACTGGTCCGCCTGGCGCTGCTCTAAGACCATGGACTTATCGGCGACCTCGCTCCAGGTGCACGAGGCTCGCGTGTGCTACGGCGCGCGTTGTGTGCTCGATGGCGTCTCATTGAGTGCGGCGGGCGGCGAGTTCATTGCACTTCTCGGCTCCTCGGGCTGCGGCAAGACGACGTTGCTGAGGGCGATTTGCGGCTTTGTCGCGATGGCGAGCGGCTCGATATCTGTCGGCAACCGCGAAATCACCCGACTGCCGCCCGACAAACGCAACATTGCGATGGTATTCCAGTCCTATGCGCTGTGGCCGCACATGACGGTGGCTCAGAATATGGCATACGGGTTGAGGTTGCGTCGTGCGAGCCGGGCCGAGATCGCCGAGCGGATTGTCGACCTCTTGACCATGCTGCGATTGGAGGGGCTGGGCGATCGCAAGGTGACCGCACTCTCCGGCGGGCAGCGCCAGCGCGTGGCGCTCGGCCGAGCGCTGGCGATCAACCCGCAGATTCTGCTGCTCGACGAGCCGCTCTCCAACCTCGACGCGCGCATCCGCGAGGAAGTGCGGCACGAGATCAAGACTTTGCAGCAGGATCTCGGCATCACCACTGTGCACGTCACGCATGACCGCCAGGAGGCGATGGTGATGGCCGACCGCATCGCGATCCTCGATGCCGGGCATGTCGCGCAGATCGGCACCCCGGAGGAGATCTATAACCGCCCGAACTCACCCTTTGTGGCCGGTTTTATGGGTGCCACCAATGTCGTGCCGCTCATGTTGAGCCGCGCCGAAGGGCAGATCGTCATCGCCGAAGGCCCGTTCAATCGTGGCGTCGCCATTGAGCAGTCGGGCTTTGTCGCCGACGGCATGGGGCAGATGTCCCCTGCCACCGCTGCGGTCGCTCACTTCCGCAGCGAGCAGGCACGGCTCTGTCCGCCCGATCAACTGCTCGACGGCTGCCTGGTGCTGCGCGGACGGATTATCCAAGCCTCTTATCCCGGAGGCTTTTATCGCTATGTGATCTGCGTCGGACCTTACCAATATCTGGTGGACGACCAGCGACGGCTGGAGATCGGCGACGCGATCGGCATTGCCTTGCCGGCAGCGGCGCTGCATCTCTATCCAGCTCAGCGCACTCAGTAAATCTACCGGAGGCAATCATGCAACGAACAAGCATCGTCTTTGCCGCGCTGGCAGCGCTCGCTTTGACTCTGCCGGTGGCTGCACAGCAAACAGTGACCTTGAACGTCGTCACTGCGGGCGACCAGAACATGGTCGACTACGTCAAGGACTATTTGGGGCCGATGTTCGAGAAGGAGCACCCCGGTGTCACCGTCAGGGCGGTCGGCACTGGACCGGGCGATGCCGGCTCGCAGAAAATCTACGAGAAGCTCGAAGCCGAGAAAGCCAACGCTACCTGGGACATCGATGTCGCGGTCATCCACCAGAAGGCCGCCGGCGAGATGGTCGGCAAAGGCCTGCTCGCCCGCTATTCGACAGAGATCCCGACCGGCAAGCTGGTCACCTCCGAAGCGGCGAAGAACGCGCTCGGCGCCGATGTCGGCGGCTATGTCATACCGATGTTCAACAGCCAGACCGCTATCGCCTACAATACGGCGATGGTCGGCGACCCGCCAAAAACATACGCCGAGCTCGAAAAATGGGTCCAGGCGAACCCGAAGATGTTCGGCTACAACGGCATCAAGGGCGGCATGTCGGGCGTGGCCTTCATCGTCGGCTGGATCTATGCGCACTCGCCCGACACCGACCGGCTTATCAAGGGTCCGTACAATCCTGACACCAAGAAGACCTGGGATCCGGTCCTCGCCGAGCTCGCGGCGTTCAACAAAAATGTGGTGTTAACGCCGGGCAATGCCGGGACGCTCGACATGCTAAATCGCGGCGAGATCGCGATGGGCCCGGTGTGGGTCGACATGTTCTACACCTGGGCGGCCGACGGCAAGATGAATCCCAAGGTCAAGCTCGAGTTGCCGTCGCCGGGCCTGCCGGGGCAGCCGATGTACTACGTGATTCCCGCGAAGGCCGCCAACGCCGCGCTCGCGAAGAAGTTCGTCGACTTCGCCGAGAGCCC
>DASQCY010000702.1:0-2798 GCA_035634495.1 Allostellaceae bacterium | reverse complement strand
CATCAGAAGCGCCGCCACAGCCCCGCGCAGGCAAAGCATCTCGCCAAGCGGCACGTGGACGCTGACCAGCTTGAGCATCGTGTCGTTGAGCAGGAAGACGAGGTTGCAAGCGACGATCGCCGCGATGCCGATCAGGTTCTCGCGAAGGGCCGTGCCATGGGCGGGGTGGTGCATGGTGGGGCGAACCGACCGGCGATTGCTCGGAGACTGCTCCTCCGGTCGGGGGAGCGCAACCAACCCGGGTGCCCGACCTCGATGGAGCTCAGCACTGTTGCGCTTCTTCGGAGCGCCCAAGGTGCCGCCCCCGGTGTCGGAGGTCCACGTGGGCAGGTGCCTCCGGGGCCCCCGCTTTGGCGAGGGCGAGCTTTTGCCCACCCTTGTATGGGGCTTTTTTTGTCAAGGGTTTTTTGTCGGCGGTGGCGATCACCTGCGAAGTTGGCGTGGTGGGTGATATGCGCGCCGATCAGGCGGGCGCAGCCCGTCCTGGTCGGTGCGATAGCAAACTCTGCGCGAACGGCGAGCGTCGTCACCCGCAGGGGCGAAGCGCAGCGGAGCAGCCAGCGCCAGCTGGCTTGACGACGCTTGCCGTTCGCGCCACCGGCAGCAGATAGCCACCCCAGTTCGGCTCGGGTGCCGGCGTCGGTACGAGCGGTCACCGATTTGGATCAGAGGCGAGCTCGCCTGCCGCGGCGGAGCGTAAAGCGTCCGCAGCAACCTTGTATTCGGGCGACCCGTGTGGGTCGGAGACCATGATGCAGTCATGCGCATCGGCGGCGAAGCTCCGAAGGGCAGGCCCATTCTACATGAACGGCGCGAAGGCCATGGGTGGGCACGGGACACTGCCGCCTCGGATCGTCATCGGCAGCCTCTCGCCGAAGCTTAAGGCGCACCGAATTGGGTTATCTCGGATTTGCTTGCATGCGGGGAAGCGCGCTTGGCTCAGGCGAATATCAGACGGCTATGCAGCTGCACGCCCTCCAGCGGCTTGCCGGTGGTGGCAAGCTCCCACAGCGCGATCAGAAGCTTGCGGGCGAGGGCCACGATCATGACCTTCCTGGTTGGGCCGCGACCGTCTTGAGTGCGCGCCAAGAACCACTGGGCGAGGGCGCTGTCTTTCTGGTGCCTGAGAAAACGCCAGGCGAGCTCGATGAGCACGTGGCGGACGCGACCGTTGCCAGCCTTGGCGAGCCCCTGCTCGCGCCGGCGCTTGCCGCTCTCGTCAGGTGAGCCGGTCAGGCCGCCATAGCGGGCGATGGCTCGCCGATCGCGCATCGGCCGTGACAGTATCTCGCGCACGAGCAGCTCGGCGGTCATCAGGCCGATGCCCTTCACCATCGCGATAATCCGGATCATCGGATGCAGCCCTTCCTCCGGCGCCGCCTGCAACCGCCGCACGCGTTCTCTATCGATGTCGGCGATCTGCGTCTTGATCAGCGCCAGTCGCGCCATTGCCCGCTCGAGCGCCGCCAAGATTTGGCCCGGTAAGGGCAAGCCCTCCTCCGTCTGCAAGCCCTGCAGCTGCGCCGCCGCTCTTTTCGTCGTCACCTTGAAGCCACGGATACCATGCAGCGCCAACAGCGACTTCAGCTGGTTGATCAGACTGCTCCGGCCACTAACCAGGGCCTCGCGTTCGCGCAGCGGCCGCTTGTCGTCCTCTTCCTCGCGCGTCGGGATCTTGACCATGCTGCAGTGCTTGCGCTCCCCGCGCAGCCAGCCCAGAAACGCCCGCAGCAACATCCCGACATCCAGCCGGTCGGTCTTCGCCCGCCGATGCTCGCGCGGCACCGGGATGCTCGTCGGATGAATCACATAGGCTTCAATGTCGCGCGCCCGAAGCCAGCGCGCCAACCAAAAGCCGTCCCGCCCCGCTTCCATGGCGACGCAGACGCGCTTGATCGGATGCCCGGCCGCTTCCCCCTGCTCGCGCCAGTTCTCGAGCTGCTGCGCCAGGGCAAACTTGTCGGCCGCCATCTTCTTCGTCGGCTGACGCAACACGCCCGGCACCAAGCCGCCAACCGTCCAGTTCGACACCGCTAGCTCGATTACCACTACCAGCGTGCTATCCTGGTCAAAGGCGGTGAGGGAATGGCTGAGGCCATCTAACTTCAGCATCTGGGGCTCTCCTATCGGTGAGGTTGAGAACCCGATACTAGGCCCTCTTCCCTCACCGCTCTGCCCCATAGGATCTACTTTGCCATGCGATCAATATCCTCCAGCGTCAGCCCGTGCCCGAATCCCGGCGCGTCACTGACCACGACGTAGCCATCGCGCGGCACCGCCATGCCGGGGAAGCCGGTGGTTTTCTCGAGCGGCACGCCGGGGCCACCGCCGACGAAATACTCGCCCCACGTCGCGTTGGTGGAGGAATAGGTGAAGTGCTGGCCGTAGGGCGTGTTGATGCCGGCGTGGAGGATCACCTGCAGTCCGGCGGCATCGGCGATCGCCGCGATACGCTGGCAGGCGGTGAACCCGCCGACCCAATGGATGTCGGGCTGGAAGATGTCGACGACCCGGCGCGCGGCCGCGTCGAAGAAAGTGTAGGGCGTGTACCAGTGCTCGCCGGTCGCCAGCGTCTGCCACGGCAGGCGCTGGCGCAGGTTGCTCCAGCCATCCATGTCTTCCGGGATGAGGCAATCCTCGATCCATTTCAGATCGTAGGGGCGAAGACGTTCCGCCAGCCGCACCGTGAAATCGGTATCAAAGGCCATCCAGCAGTCCAGCATCAGCTCGACTTTGGGGCCAATCAATTCGCGGGTGCGCGCCACCAGCTCTTCATTGCCGTCCAGCGCCGCCAATCC
>DASQCY010000701.1:0-2109 GCA_035634495.1 Allostellaceae bacterium | reverse complement strand
GTGCCACCAACATCGAGCGCACCGACCGCCTGGTGCAAACGATCGCGGCGCAGTACGGCATGCGCAACCCGATCGTCGACCAGACCGTCGCGACGGTTGACGCCCGGCTCGCGGTCAACCGCAAAGCGGCCGCCGCCTGATCCGAGCGGCCGAAACAGCGGACGTGGCTTAGAGGACGGGGAGGGCGGTCGCTCAGCAGGAGGTATTGCTGTCGCCGCTGCTCCAGTCGCCGCCGCCCATGTCTTGGTCGGAACTCCAGTCGCCGCCGCCGGCGTCGCTGCTCCAATCGCCACCGCCACCAGCGGCGCCGGGATCGCTGCTCCAGTCGCCGCCCCCCGCGGCAGCACCCGCGTCGCTGCTCCAATCGCTGCCGCCAGCGTCGCTGCCGTAGTAGTTGTTTACGACAGTCTCGCCGAGGCCCGGGGTCATTCCAGCGCCGCCCGTCAGGCCGCCCGCATAGTGCGGGCCAAACAGCGATTCAATACCCTGGAACAGCAACGCGCCACCGGCGACACCCGCCGCCGTCGCTGCTGCTGAGCGCAGAAACCCGCTGCCGCCACCCATGCCGGCGCCCATAAATCCGCCGCTCGGGGGCTGTCCGTAACCGGGCTGCGCATAACCTCCGGGTTGCCCATAAGGTTGCGGCGGAGGCGCACCAGCCACCTGCGGCGACCGCGTCCATGGGCCGGCCGGTGGCGGGCCAGCCGGTGGCGCCGACGGCCGGCTGCCGAACAGCCCGCCGAGAAAACTTGTCGCACTCGGCCTCGCCGCCTGCTGCGCATCGGCGAGCTGCTTCTCGAGATCAGCGATCCGCTGCTGTGCCTGGTGCAGGCTCAAATCCTGGATCAGCACGGTCTGCACAAGGTAGTAGGGCATGTCTGGCTGCTCGGCCAAGGCCTGGCGGATCAGCGTATCAGCTTCGGGATCCTTTGGCTGGCTGCTGGCGCTCTTCAGGCGCGCGAGCAAAGTCGTGAGCAGGTCTTTTTCCTGGGGGGTCATGAATGCCTTCCAATGCTGGAAAAGCGGTGTCTTCCGATGACGAACATCAGCGCCGCCGATCCGTCGGCGCGCCGCGCTAAATGTGGGGAGAGGGGTCGGGCGATCAATAACCCCCTTCAGAGCCCGGCGCCGCCCATCGCGAGGAATTTTTCGCGCCGTTGTACGCGCAACGTACTGCCATCAATGGCGAGAAGGGGCGCCAACGCCTCGTCGAGCGCCTCGCCCAGATCCTCGACGGCTTCCTTGGGGGCCCGGTGCGCACCGCCCAGCGGCTCGGCGACGATACGGTCGACGACTCTCAGGCGCTGCAGGTCCTGAGCGGTGAGGCGCAACGCTTCCGCCGCCGCCTGCGCGTGCTCGCCGTCGCGCCACAGGATCGACGCGCATCCTTCCGGGGAGATGACCGAATAGATCGCGTGTTCCAGCATCAGCACGGTGTTTCCGGCGGCGAGCGCAATGGCGCCGCCCGAGCCGCCTTCACCGATAATTGCGGCGACGAGCGGCACCTTGAGGTCGAGGCAGGTCTCGATTGCGCGGGCGATAGCTTCGGCTTGGCCGCGCGCCTCGGCATCGACGCCCGGATAGGCGCCGGCGGTATCGACAAAGGTCAGGACCGGCAACCCGAAACGCTCGGCAAGACGCATCAGACGCTGCGCCTTGCGATACCCCTCGGGCCGGGCCATGCCGAAATTGTGCTTGAGGCGCGCCTCGGTGTCGGCGCCCTTCTCGGTCCCGAGCACGACGACGCTGCGCCCGCGAAAGCGGCCGATGCCGCCGACGACCGCCGCATCTTCGCCAAACGCGCGGTCACCGCCGAGCCTCACGAAGTCGGTGATCAACCCGCCGATGTAATCGAGCGCGTGCGGCCGCTCCGGATGCCGCGCCACCTGCACCTTCTGCCACGGCGTCAACCGCGCATACGTCTGCCGCAGCAGCCGGTTGGCGCTGCTCTCGAGCCGGCCGACCTCGTCGGCAATGTTGAGCTCGCCCGTGGTCGAGAGGTGCCGCAGCTCTTCAATCTTACCTTCGAGCTCGGCGATCGGCCGCTCGAATTCGAGGAAGTGACGGATCATTTGCGGCGCGCCAGCGGATGGGCGCTCTCCATCAGCT
>DASQCY010000700.1:0-1522 GCA_035634495.1 Allostellaceae bacterium | reverse complement strand
TCCTCGTTGGTCCAGGCGACGATCTCGATCGGCGCCTCGGTCTCGTAGCCGAGGTCGTTCAAGGTGCGCACGAGCTCGAGCCCGGCCATCACGCCATAGGCGCCGTCGAACTTGCCGCCGGTCGGCTGGGTGTCGAGATGGCTGCCGGTCATGACCGGCGGCAGGCCCGGGTCGCGGCCGGGCCGGCGGGCGAAGATGTTGCCGATCTTGTCGACCCGCACGGTGCAGCCGGCCGTCTCGCACCAGCCGATGAAGAGCCGGCGTGCTTGCCCGTCGAGGTCGCTCGCCGCCAGCCGGCACACACCGCCCTTCGGAGTGGCGCCGATTTGCGCCAGTTCCATCAGGCTCGCCCATAGCCGCTCGCCATTCACTTGCAGGTTTCGCATTCCTCCCGGCATCCTATTCGTCTCCTCTCGCTCAGTCTTCTCTATTGCTATTATAGCAATCTATGTGTATAATCGCAAGCTATGAACCGATACTTGGAGCCGTATTTCATGACCGCCCGTCGGCCTGTTCAAATTCCTCTGCCATTCCGCTGTCGCGCGCCAAAAATTCGGCTGCCACGCGGCCCCGCAGGTGATGCTCAAGCGTATGGTATACAAGCAATTTTTACCGAATACCGAGGGCATTCCGCATGCCGTTTCGGATTTTTCCCCGACGGCAGCGGAATTCCGGTCCACGCCCAACCGCCGTTTCGGACGGGGTCGATCACGGCTATAAATCCTCCTCGCAGCTTCGCCGGAGGAGGCATACGATGACGAACGCCGCTGCCGAGCAGCTGAGGGTGCACGGGATCGAGCTCGAAGCGCTGCGCCGCGGTAGCGGGCGTCCGATTCTTGCATTGCACGGCTTCGATACGATCGATCCCGCCGCCTCCTTTCTCGACCTCTTCGGCCGGCACGGCGAGATCATCGCGCCGTCCTCCCCGGGCTTCGGCAACTCGTCGCGACCCAAGGATTTCGACACGGTCTACGACCTGGTTCATCTCTACCTCGCGGCACTCGACGAATTGCCGGGCGACTTGGTCACCTTGCTCGGGTTCTCGTTCGGCGGCTGGCTCGCCGCTGAGGTCGCCGCGGCGTGCAGCCATCGGCTGGAGAAGCTCATCCTCGTCGATCCGCTCGGCATCAAGATCAGCGACCGCGAGACGCCGGACATCCTCGACGTCTTCAACAAATCGCCCGACGAGGTGCGGCGCCGCAGCTGGCACGACCCCGACCGCTTCGCGCCCGACTACAACGCGATGTCGGACGAGGCGCTCATCGTCCATGCGCGCAATCGCGAGGCATTGTGCCTCTATGCCTGGCACCCCTACATGTACAACCCGCAATTGCCGCGCTGGCTCGGGCGGATCGCTGTGCCGACCCTGCTGGTGTGGGGGGCGAGCGACGGCGTGGTGACGCCGGATTACGGCCGCGCCTATGCCCGGCTGATCCCGGGTTCGCGCCTGGCGCTGATCGAAGGGGCGGGACACCATCCCGAGATCGAGCAGCCCGAGGCTTTTGTCGAGCGGGTCGCCGCG
>DASQCY010000699.1:0-3304 GCA_035634495.1 Allostellaceae bacterium | reverse complement strand
ACGTATTATGACACCCCTGACTTGGCGCTGAAGCGCCGAGGCCTGAGCCTTCGCGTCCGGGAGCAGAGCGGCCGGTTCATTCAAACCGTCAAAAGTGGAGACCTCGCCGGCGGCGATTTCCTGACTCGCGGAGAGTGGGAGGACGAGCTCACCGAGAGCTGTCCCGACCCCGACGCAACACAAAGCGGCGAGCATCTGCCGGACGGGATTGCAGGCGATCTGCAGCCGCTCTTCGCCACTGATGTCACGCGCACGACTGTTGCGATCGAGCCTGTCCCGGCAACCCGCATCGAGGCTGCGATCGACCAAGGCGAAATCCGCGCTGCCGGCGGCGGTGGGACCGAGCCGATTAGCGAGATCGAGCTGGAACTCAAGAGCGGCGAGGCTGCCGCTCTCTATAATGTCGCCTTGCAACTGCTCGATGTGGCATCGATCCGCATCGAGCCGCGCAGTAAGTCGGAGCGAGGCTACCGGCTAGGCGAAGAAGGGGAGGCCACACCGCCGGTCGTCCACGCGGAGTCGGTCGCTCTCGACCCGACCATGTCCGTCGAGGCGGCACTGCAAGAAATCGGTCGGGCGTGCCTCGCCCATCTGTTGCACAACGAGGCCGCGGCGCTCGCCATGGAGCCGGAGGGCGTTCATCAGATGCGTGTCGCCGTGCGCCGTATGCGCTCCGCGATCTCTGCCTTCAAAAAGCTCCTTCCGGCCGCGGATCGCCGCCGGGTCTCCAGAGAACTGGCGTGGCTCGTTGATATTCTTGGAAGGGCGCGCAACCTCGATGTCTTCGGGACCGACTTGTTGCAGCCCGCCCGAGCCGCCCTGTCGCACGAAGCCGATATCGACGATCTGGCAGCCGCACTCGATAGAGAGCGCAAAGCCGCTTACGAGCGGGTCGAGCTAGCCATTCTTTCGGAGCGGCATGCCGCCGGAATGCTGCGCCTCTCGCACTGGTTCGAGGTGCGCGGGTGGCGCGATGGGTCGGCCGAGCAGTCGGCTCTGCTGGCCTCGCCAATCAGCGAGCTGGCTCCGCGCTTGCTCGATCGACGCTGGCGGGAGGTGCGTAAACGCAGCAAACGGTTCGGCCGATTGACGGCCCCACAACGGCACAAATTGCGCATCGCCGCCAAGAAACTCCGCTATACGATGGAACTTCTCGGGGGCCTGTTCGACCAAGATGATCTGCAGGAGTTCATGAAGCGATTGAAGCGCCTGCAGGACGATCTCGGCTACGCCAACGACGTGCGCGTCGCACATGACATTCTGCCTGAGCTTTGCGCAGGAGCCCGCCGCGGACCCGTCGCACGCGCCGGCGCGCGGTTGCTCGAGTGGCACGAGCGGGCGCTCGCGGAGGCCGAGCGAACGCTCCGCAAGCGGCTCGATCGGGTGAACCGTGCCACCCCCTTTTGGCGCGAGCGCAGGACCCTCGATGCCCGATCCGAGCGGCTCGGAGCGTGATGTGGAGGACGACGAGGCGGGGGACCTCACGGAGATCGCATCACGCCAAGGAATGCGAGCGCTTCTCACGCGGCCTCGCGAAGAATCGCAGAGCCTGGCGGCGGCGCTGGCGTTGCGCGATGTCGGCGCGGTCATCGAGCCGATGATGGAGGTGCATTATCGCGTCGCGGCAGCGCTCGACCTCGCGATGGTGCAAGCGATCCTGTGCACCAGCGCAAATGGCGTAAGGGCGTTGGCGCGAGGCACCGGCGAGCGCGGGGTGCCTCTGCTCGCGGTCGGCGAAGCTACCGCATCACAGGCCCGCGCCGAAGGCTTCACCTCGGTGGCGAGTGCCGACGGTGCCGTCACCGCCCTCGTCCGTCTCGCCGTGGCACGGCTGCGGCCGCAGGACGGGCGCCTACTGCATGTGGCCGGCAATGTTGTTGCCGGTGACCTCGTCGGCGCATTACGAGCGCACGGCTTTGTGGTCGAGCGTCGCGTCCTTTACGAGGCCCAGCCAGTGGAAGCGCTGAGCGCGCCCGCCCTCAGCGCGCTGCGCGGGCGGACCATCGACTTCGCCTTATTCTTCTCGCCTCGCACCGCGGCGATTTTTGTCAGGCTCGCGGGAAGCGCAGGTGTCGCGGGGTGCTGCCGGACGATTACCTCCTTGGCGATCAGCGCGGCCGCCGATGCGGTTCTAGCCGGGCTGCCGTGGCGGGATAGGCGGGTTGCCGAAAGACCCAATCAGCCGGCGTTGTTGGATACACTCGATGCTGTTCTCGCCGAACCGCGGCAAGGCTGACCATGACGGAAGGGCACGATCAAGAACATTCGGCTGAAGGCGGCGCACTCCCGCCAGTGACCCACCAGACGCTCGGCGAAGGTGCGCAGTCCGCGCGGCCGGCCGGCGGTTCTCGGCAATCTGTGTGGTGGCTGGCCGCCCTTCTATTGTTGGTGATCGCCGGGGTCGGCTCGTCGCCATTTTGGGCGCGCGATGTAGCGCCGCTTCTTCCGTGGGGCAGTCAGTCTGCGGCGCCGGCTGAGGACTACGCCGCGCTCGCTGCGCGGGTGGCGGCCATCGAAAACCGCCCCGCTCCGCCGCCCCCCGATATTGCGGCGATCAATTCGACGGCGAGCGCGCTCGCTCGCCGGGTCGATCAGCTGGAGGCGGCGCGCGGTGCGGATCGGCAAACCGACGCCGCGGTCGCAGGCATCAAAGCGGGGCTGCAACAGCTCGAAGAGCGGCTGAGCGCGTTCGAGGCGCGCTCAGCCGCGCGCGCTAACAGTGAAACCGCCGAGTTCGAGAAATTGCGGCAGCAGCTGGCACAGTTCGCCAGCATTTCTAGCGATCTCGCTGACCGGTTGCCTGCGATCGAACGGCGCGTCGGGGCTGCCGGCAGTGCGGTCCGGACTGACAGCGCGCTTCTGGCGGCGCTCTTGCAGATGCGCGAGGCGGTCGAAACGGCGCGGCCTTTTGCCACCGAATATGACGCTTTCATCGCGCTCGCCCATGACCAACCCGACCTCATTGCGGCAGCCCAGCCCCTCGCAGGGCTCGCCCAGGCGGGGGTAGCCGGCAACGCCGTCCTGAGCGAACGCCTGGGACAACTTTCCGGGCGGATCGTTCCCGCCGTGGCGCCCTCCGTCGACTCGGATTTGCGAACACAGGCGTTGGCCTGGCTACACTCATTGGTGACCATCCGACGCATCGACGCCGCCTCGCAGACCGGGCAGGAGCCGGCCATGAACGTCGCCGAAGGCGCGCTCGTTCGCGGCGATCTGCCAGGTGCCGTCTCGGCGCTCCAAACGCTCTCCGGCCCGAAATCCGCGGCGATCCAATCCTGGTTGCAGACGGCGCAGCAACGGCTCG
>DASQCY010000698.1:0-4691 GCA_035634495.1 Allostellaceae bacterium | reverse complement strand
CCTTATTACCACAGTGCAAAAGACACCCCCGAGAAGGTGGCCTTCCCCCAGCTTGCGCGAGTAACGGAGGGCCTGTTTCATGCGCTCGCTCGCTTATCGGAGGAGGGGTTTTGACGGCTACAGGTGACCGTCATTGCATGCTAACGAACGATGGCTCGACGCGCAGCAGTAATAGCTCGTTCTACCGTGATCATTACTGGGCATTCCCCGAATAAAGTGGCGATTTTCGAACGGGGGAGCCCTGGTAGACTCGGCGGGTGAAAGGGATAGGGGCGCGCTGAGGATCGATTTCGACCGGCGCCTGATGGCCCGATTCCGCAGCTCTGTAATCACCTCCAATGGCGGATTGCGGGCTTATCACGACCTGGATGATGTGCTCGTTCTGACCACAACCGGTGGCGAGATATTGGTAGATGCATTGCTCTCCTGGTGTTAATCGTCCTTTCCGACCGATTGAAAACGGCCCCGCTTGATCTGGGTCGACCTCGGATCACGCCCCCCACAAACCACACTCAGCGATCTTTGTGCCTGCCCTTCCGGGCAAGATGGGCACGGTACGGTTAAGGACCGCGGGTCGAGTGCGACAACTGCTGCCCTACCGAGCCCTTTCCGTAAAAGCTCATCGAGGCTGAGTTCCATGCCATCGTAGGCAATCCGCGCCTCGACACCGCGCTCGCGGCCGAGGCGCCGGACAAGCGCGCCGAGCACCCGCCCGTCGCCACCGACGATCTGCGCGCCGCAATGCGTAAAGGTCGCGCGCGCCACCGATTGCGCACGGCACCAGTCGAGTTGGGTGCGGATCGGCGTGTGACCAATGCAGACTGCACCTCGCCGGCGGATTATCGGCCGGGTCACCGATGCGCCGTCGCCGATATAAAGCTCGATTCCGCGCAGTGCCGCCTCCGGATCGCAGATCGCGACAACGTCCGGTACATAGAATGCGCTTCGCCGGTTGGCGGCTATGCGGTAGCCGACGGCGGGAGCGAGGATCGAATGCTCGACTGGAAATGCCTCGAAGCAGATCCCGCACACATCGATGGGTTTGCGTTCCGGCATAATTTGGCGCTTGCTGATCGGATACGCCGCGAGCAACTGCCACGTCTCGGCTGTCGCATAGACGGTACAGGGCGCCCCATTTGCGAGGCCCCAGGCGTGATCCGCGTGACCGTGCGTCACGACGATCGCGGTCGGCCGTAACGCCTCGATCCGACCGAGCCAGTCAGCGCCACAGTCGATAAGGACACGGGCATTCACCTCTTTTATGAGCAGCGCGCTATGGCGGCGATGGCGCCGCGTTTTCTTCTCGAGGTCGCCGCGGGTACCGAGAAAGACGAGCTCCACCCAATCACTCTGTATCTCACCTTCGACCGGCCGATATGATCCAGATCAACGCGGTCAACGCCGATGCGTGACTTGCTTGCTCGACACTGAAAGCAGGAGGCGCGCATGGACGTAATCGAAGCGATCTACCATCGACGATCGGTGCGCGCGTTCACGACGGACGCCGTGCCGTCCGAGGTCATCGACGATCTCGTGTCCGCGGCCGTTCAAGCGCCGAGCGCCATGAACCTCCAGCCCTGGGCATTCTTGATTATCGAGGGGCGGGAGACGCTGTCGCAATTCTCAGAGCGCGCAAAGCGCCACCTTCTCGAAACAATGACACCCGACTCGCCGCTTTTCCATTATCGCGATCAGTTATCGAAACCGGCGTTCGACATCTTTTATGGCGCCTCTGTGCTGATCGTGATCGCCTCGACCTCCGATGCGGCTCAATCCGCCGAGGATTGCTGCCTGGCGGCGCAAAACCTGATGCTCGCCGCGTACGGTATGGGCCTCGGTACCTGCTGCATCGGTTTTGCACGCCCCTGGCTCAATCTGGCTGAAACCAAAGGCGAGCTCAGCATTCGGGCGCCTAATTGTCCGATCGCCCCGATCGTCGTCGGGTATGCAAAATCCGCCGCGCCGCCTGTGTCCCGCAGGCGGCCGGAGATTTGGCGGATCCGTGACAGCCGGTGAAGACATCCCACGGAGATACACTCATGGAAACACACCCAGCTCGCCAAGCCCCTGGCCCGGTGTCCGAGACCGCAGAGGTCGAAGGCACGCAGCCGCCGGAGCCGGATTTCGAGGAGCCGGCCGCCACTGAGGATCGCGAGGACCCTGGCACGGATGTCGCGCCCAGTCGCCTCGACTTGCCAATCGATCCGCGCGCGCCCACTCGCACCCCGTCGCCCCAGGGCTGCGGCCTTCCCGACGAGGATAGACCAGAGCCCACGGATTTCGACGGAACAGCATGACCCCATTGGGGACTTGGGTGGCAGGCGGAGCTTCAGGCCGTTGCGGTCCAGTTCACTCGCACGAAATATCCGTCTCCCTCGAAATGCGTGTCGATCTCGCCGTGGAAGGCGCGCTTGACCGCCTCGCCAATGCGCCGTGGCAGGTGGATGTCGGTGGTGTTAATCACGATCCCGAGCGCGTCCTCCTCAATACTCATAATGCGGTTCAGCGGATGCTCGTTCTTCTCGACTTCCTCCTGATGGCGCGCCAGGCGGATCATCTCCTCTTTGTGCTTCCGGGCGAAATCACCCCGCAGCGTTACGATGCCGGCAGGAAACTTGTCGTTAGTCCGGCGGCAGGCTGCGCACAACTCTTTGAAGCCACCCTCCGTCCACCCCACCCATCGCCAGCGCCCGTCGTGATAGACGGCACTGCATTGCGGGCAGAGCGTGCGCTCATGCAGCTTTTGCTGAGCCTGGTACGGGTCCAGGATGTGATCCTGTTGGGCATGGCCGGCGATGCGGCGCGTGGTTCTTGGCCTCTGCGGCCCGAGATTCGATTGCTTCATGTGGACTCCATGGCTTGAGGGCAGACTCGATTTCTTCGGCAATATCTGATGCGGAGAGGATTGATCCATTGACCTGGGTCAATGACCATCGACTGCATCTGATCCAGATTGGGGGCATGCTGAGAACGCTTCTCGCCATCATAGGCTTTGGAAGGCTCGGCAAGGCCTGCGTGGAGGCGATCGCCGCGACCGAGGATCTTGCGGTCGCCGGCATTGTGCGTCGGCCGGAGAGTCTCAACCAGCCATTGCCGGAGACATTGCGCGGTGTCGCCGTAGCGCCGCATGCGAGCGAACTTGGCAGTTTTGATGCGGCGCTGATCTGCTTGCCGACCGCTGTGGCCCTCGAGGCGGCCACGGATCTCCTACAGCACCGCATCCCCATCGTCGAGGCCGCCACCGTGCCGAGTGCCGCCTATCAGAGCTACAAGCGGGAGCTCGATCGAGGCGCTCTTAGACACAAGGTCGCTGCTGTTGTTGGCGCAGGCTGGGAACCGGGGATGCTGTCAGTGTTCCGCGGTTTCTTCGCGGTGCTATGCCCCAAGGGCCACAGCGATATGCGCGATCGGCCAGGCGTCAGTTTGCACCATACCCTCGCCGCGCGCTCGGTTTCGGGCGTTAGGGATGCGCTCTGCACAGAGCTTCCTGCCGGCTCCGGGAAGATCGAGCGATATGTTTACGTGGAATTGGAGTGCGGCGACGATTTACCGCGTGTGACGCAGGTGATCCAAACCGATCCGCTGTTCATGGATGAGGAGACCTTGGTGCTGCCGGGCGACAGTGTCGCAGCCCTCGAAGACGAAGGTCACGGCGTCGTTTTGGAGCGGCTGGGAATATCGGCAGGCAAGGCGCATCAGCGCTTTCTCCTTGAAGGACGCTTCGACTTCGTCGCAGTGACAGCCCAGGTGATGATAGCGGCGGCGCGGGCGTTCCCGACATTAGCTCCCGGCGCGCATGCATTGGCGGACCTTCCGCCAGCGGCCCTATCGCAAGAATTTTACGAGACCCCGAGCCAATAGGAGAACACCATGCCAGTGTGGAAGCTGACCCCGACCGATCTATCGGATCCGAACTGGGAGGCAAGCTCGCATCGCGGCATGGCTGTCGTGAGGGCGCCGGACGAAGCCGCCGCTCGTGCAGCGGCCGCCGAGGCGTTCGATGTGCCGACGCGTTTCCCGCCCACCGGCGGCGCAAAGTTTCCACCCTGGCACAGCCCCACGCTCGTCAAAGTGGAGCGCATCGGCGACGCGCGTTACGAGGCCGAAGGCCCGACCGAAATTCTCGATCCTACCTTCTAAAGAGTCACGGCGGCGGACCCAGCAGCTCCGCCGCGCCGATTTCGTACAACCCTTTCATCAGCCTATCGTGCAGATCGATCTCTTCTGCGAGGTCGCCCAAGATGATCTGATCGGATAGATTATCTGCGGCCGCCATTGCCTGGTCCCAGTCATCCCTCGCGTAGTCGCCGCACCCGGTCCTCATTACCGCCCAGAGCTTGCGCCTGATATCGGACGGTAATGCCTCGATTGCCTCGCGCAGCGCCAGATGGGCTGGTTCGTCCTCTGGGACGCCCGCAAAGCCCAGGCTGCCCGCCGCATGGTGCTCTCCGCGTGCCGGCGGCGGTTCACCCAGTTCGGCCTCTGGCACTGGCGCGAGGCATCGGTCGCGTGCCTCCCGGGCCGCGGCAGCAAGCTCGGCGATGCGTCGAGCCTCGAGGATCTCGATCTCGTAGAGCATGCTAATCTCCTCTCCGTCTTGCAGGTCGAGACGATTATTGGGAGGACGCGGTCGAAAGCAGGAGCGACTTTGTCGCGTCCGCCTTCGGCCGCTCTTCCTCGACCGGGGTTCC
>DASQCY010000697.1:0-1901 GCA_035634495.1 Allostellaceae bacterium | reverse complement strand
GGTTGTCATCACGTCCATAGCACGCATCGGAAACACCCATATGCGAGTATGCCGGTTATAGAGAAACGGTGAGCGCACACCCGCCACCCCGCATTGACCTAAATCAACAGCACCGGGTCTACCTCGCCCGTCAGTTCGAAGTGTCACGCCGGGGTCGGTGCGTGCCCGCTTCCGGCTCTCCGAACACCTCCGGATAGTCGCGCAATAGGCGGGTCAGATTGGCGATGGTTTGTTGCCGCGCTGCCGACATGTCGTAGAGGACAAGTCCTCATTCGTCGGCTGTGTTCAGCGCCGCCTCGAGCACCGGCAGGTCCTCGCGCCGGATGATCAAAGGCTTGTCGGCCAGCACATTCATGCCCGCTCGATGGCGGCCAAGATCCGCTGAGCCTTGCCGCGATTACGGCCGGAGAATATCGCGACGTTACCGGGGCGCTCATGGTGCATCCGCTAGAGGAAATCCCGACAGGCGTGGACGTCGAGCTCCCAGTGCGTCGGCTTCCCCCTGCGGGTGTTGAAGCGGACAATCCGCGTCAGGTAATCGACGAGGTCCGGCCCGATTGGCGCCTAGATGTGAACCTCGGGGGAGAGGTTGGGATACATCTCCTTTTGCAAGAGAGCGGCATGAAGGTGGCTGGGATCGACGACGATCAAACCGATGTCGGACATTCGGGGTTCAACGGTCGCGCAATTTTGGGTCGAGGGCGTCGCGCAAGGCGTCGCCGAAGAGGCTGAAGCCGAAGACGGTCAGCGCGATCGCCAAGCCCGGGAAGATCGCGATCCACGGCGCTGTCGAGGCGTATTCCTCGGCTCCGCCCTGCAGCATCAGGCCCCAGGCCGGAACCGGCTCCTGTACGCCGAGGCCGAGATAGGAGAGCGTGGCTTCAGCAAGGATGGCCTGGCCGACGAACGCGGTCAGCAGGATCAGAAAGGGCGCCATCACATTCGGCACCATGTGGCGCAGAATAATCCGCGAGTGGCCAAAGCCGCAGGCGCGGGCAGCGTCGATATAGGGCACCTCACGGATCGACAGTGCGCTCGAACGCACCACCCGGGCGCAGCGCGGGATCAGCGGGATCGTGATCGCGACGATGACGTTGTGGACGCCGGTGCCGAAGATCGCCACGACAGCCAGTGCCATGATGATCAGCGGGAAGGCCATTACGACGTCGAGCACGCCCTGGAGGTAGAGGTCGAGGCGGCCGCCGAAATAGGCGCTGCCGACGCCGAGCACCAGCCCCGCAACACTGGCAACGATCGCGCAGGAGAAGCCGACGATCAGCGCCGTGCGCGCGCCAAAAATGATGCGTGACAACTGGTCCCGCCCGAATTGATCGGTCCCAAGCCAGTGAGCCCAGCTCGGTGCCTCGGTCATTGCCGAAAAATCGTTGGCGGTCGGGCTGTAGGGGGCCATCCAATCGGCGCCGATCCCGGCTACCGCCATGATTACCACGAGTACCATGCCAAAGGTGCCGAGCGGCTGCCGGCGGCAAAAGATCCATGCTCTGCGCAAGACCGAGCGGCGGATCTCCGGCACATCATCTGCAATTGCGGGAATGGCGCGGGAAGTCGGAGCGGCGATCGTCATAACGGTTCACCCGTAGCGGATGCGCGGGTCGAGCCAGGCGTAGAGCAGGTCGACCACAGTGTTGGTCAGCACGAAAGCGGCGACGACCAGCATCACCAGTGCCTGGGTCATCGTGTAGTCTTGATTCTGCACGGATTGGACGAACAACCGGCCGATGCCGTTCAGGTTGAACACTTGCTCGGTCACCACAAGACCGCCGATCAGGAATGCTGCCTCGATGCCGATCAAGGTCACGACCGGCAACAGCGCGTTCTTCAACGCGTGCCGGTTGATGATGATGCGCTCGATCAGACCCTTGGCGCGGGCGGTGCGGATA
>DASQCY010000696.1:0-4163 GCA_035634495.1 Allostellaceae bacterium | reverse complement strand
GCGATCTTGCGCACGATGGGTGCCTCTCGCGGTGCGATCTTGCGCATCTTCGTGCTGAGCGGCGCCAGCATCGGTGTCGTCGGCACGGTCGCCGGGCTGCTCCTCGGCGTCGTCTTCACCCGCAACCTCGAGGCGATCCGGCAGGCCTTGCAAAATGTCATCGGCACCGATCTGTTCGCGGCCGAAATCTATTTCTTCACCCGCATCCCGGCGCGCCTCGATTCGGGCGAGGTCGCCGCCGTGGTGCTGATGGCGCTCGCCCTCTCTTTTCTGGCCACACTCTATCCTTCCTGGCGCGCGGCCAGGCTCGACCCGGTCGAGGCGCTGCGCTACGAGTGAACTCAGAAACGAAGGCAGAAGCGGCGCTCGAGCTGCGTGACGTCCGGCGCGTCTTCAAGCAGGCCGCAACCGAGCTCGTCGTGCTGAACGGGATCGACCTCGTGTTGCGGCCGGGCGAAGTCGTGGCGCTGGTCGGCCCGTCCGGCGCTGGGAAGTCGACGATGCTCCATGTCGCCGGCCTCTTGGAGCGTCCGGACGGCGGCGCGGTGCTGATCAGCGGTGAGGATTGCACCCGTCTCAACGACGAGCGGCGGACTTTGCTGCGGCGCTCCGCAATTGGCTTCGTCTACCAGTTCCATCATCTGCTGCCGGAATTCTCGGCGCTCGAAAATGTCATGCTGCCGCAAATGATTGCCGCGGTGCCGCGCCGTCAGGCGCGGGAAAAGGCGGCCGGGCTCCTTGATCAGGTCGGCCTTGCGCCGCGTGCCGGGCACCGGCCGGCGCGCCTTTCGGGCGGCGAGCAGCAGCGCGTAGCGATCGCCCGCGCGCTTGCCAACGACCCCAAGATTCTGCTCGGCGACGAGCCGACCGGCAACCTCGATCACGCGACCGGCGAGAGCGTACTGAACACGCTCCTCGACCTCGTCCGCAACACCGGTCTCGCGGCTCTGATCGCGACACACAATCTCGATCTGGCCCGCCGCCTCGACCGCATCGTGGCACTCGCAGACGGGCGGCTGAGTATACTCGCTTGAGGCCGCGATTCGCCGCGCGCGCGAGCGAAGGCGAACCGGGTCGAGGCCCGGCGGGACCACGAAGTAGGGGATCTCACTACCACGGCTGAAATCTGAAGCAGCTCGTGCGATGGTGCGCACATGCCGCTCGCCGATTTTGTTCATCTCCGCGTCCACACCGCCTATTCGCTGTCGGCCGGGGCGATCCCGGTCAAGGAGCTGGTCGCGATGTGCCAGGCCGAGCGGATGCCTGCGGTGGCCGTTACCGATACCGGCAATCTGTTCGGAGCGCTCGAAGTCGCGACGACCTGCACCGCAGCGGGAATTCAGCCGATCATCGGCTGCGAGATAGTCTTCGAGCGCAACGGCGCGGCGGAGGGGAGCAGGCCGGAGCGCGGCTTCTCCGAACCGGATCGGATCGTGCTGTTGGCGCAGAACGAGACGGGCTATCGCAACCTTCTGGAACTCGTCAGCCGATCTTATCTTGCGGGTGAGGCGTCGACCGGGCCCGCGATCACCCGTTCGGACCTCGCGCAAGCCAGTGAAGGGCTCCTCTGCCTTACCGGTGGGCCGCGGGGTCCGGTGGGCCGGCTTCTGGGGGAGGGCCAGGCGGAAGCCGCCGAGGCGGTCCTGACGGAGCTGGCAGGCCTCTTTCCGAACCGGCTTTATGTCGAGCTGATGCGCCACGGAACACCGGAAGAGGCGCGGACCGAGCCGGGCCTCGTCGAGCTTGCGTATCGTCACCACTTGCCGCTCGCTGCGACCAACGATGCCTATTTTCCCGATCGCGATTTCTACGATGCGCACGACGCCCTGCTCTGCGTCGCTGAAACCACGGTCGTCGCCGACCAGGAACGCAGACGGCTGACGCCGTACCATTTCTTCCGATCGGCCGCGGAGATGAGAGACGTCTTCGCCGATCTGCCGGAAGCCTGCGACAACACCCTGGTCATCGCCCGTCGCTGTTCGTTCATCCCGCAACCGCGTCAACCGATCCTGCCGGCCTTTCCGACCGCCGACGGCGTCGACGACGAAACCGCACTGCGTCGCGCGGCTCGGGTCGGGTTGGACGCGCGTCTCGCCCGCGCCGAGATCAGCGAGACCGCCGCGACACCCTATCGAGAGCGTCTCGAATTCGAGCTCGACACGATCGTCAGGATGGGATTCGCCGGATATTTCCTGATCGTCTCTGACATCATCCAATGGGCAAAGCGCCAGGGCATCCCGGTCGGTCCCGGACGAGGCTCCGGGGCCGGCTCGGTCGTCGCCTGGGCTCTGACGATTACCGATCTCGACCCGCTGCGCTTCGGCCTGCTGTTCGAGCGGTTTCTCAACCCCGAGCGGGTGTCGATGCCGGATTTCGACATTGATTTCTGCCAGGACCGGCGCGACGAGGTGATCCGTTACGTCCAACAGAAATACGGGCGCGACCGCGTCGCGCAGATCATCACCTTTGGCAAGCTACAAGCCCGCGCGGTGCTTCGTGATGTCGGCCGCGTGCTCGGGGTGCCCTACGGGCAGGTGGATCGGCTGTGCAAGCTTGTGCCGAACAATCCGGCGCACCCGGTCACGCTCGAGGAGGCGATCGCCGGCGAGCTGGCACTCCAACAGCAGCGCGACACGGACGAGACCGTGGCCCGGCTGATGACGATCGCGCTGAAGCTCGAAGGGCTCTACCGGCATGCCTCGACCCACGCCGCCGGCGTGGTGATTGGCGACCGCCCGCTCACCGAGCTGGTTCCGCTCTACCGCGACCCGCGCTCCGACATCCCGGTCACCCAGTTCAATATGAAGTGGGTCGAACTCGCCGGCCTCGTGAAGTTCGACTTTCTCGGGCTCAAGACTCTTACGGTCATTGCCCGCACCTGCGATCTGCTCGCTGCTCGCGGCATCGCGCTCGACCTCACGAACCTGCCGCTCGACGACCCCGCCACTTACGAACTGCTCGCACGCGGCGACACGGTGGGCGTGTTCCAGGTCGAAGGCGCCGGCGTGCGCGACATGCTCAAAAAGCTGCGCCCCGACCGGTTCGAGGACATCATAGCGGTCGTCTCGCTCTACCGTCCGGGGCCGATGGAGAACATCCCGCGCTACATCGCGGTCAAGCACGGCGAGGAGGCGGCCGATTATCTGCATCCCGCACTCGAGGGAATCCTGAAGGAGACCCACGGGATCATGATTTACCAGGAGCAGGTCATGCAGATTGCCCAGCTGCTGGCCGGCTACAGCCTCGGCAGCGCCGATCTGCTGCGCCGTGCGATGGGCAAGAAAATTCCGGCCGAGATGGAGGCGCAACGCCAGCTGTTTATCGAAGGCGCCTCCGGACGCGGCGTCGATGCCGGGCTCGCCGACCACATCTTCGACCAGATGGCAAAGTTCGCCGGCTATGGCTTCAACAAGTCGCATGCCGCCGCGTATGCGCTCGTCGCCTATCAGACGGCTTATCTGAAGGCCAACTGTCCGGTCGAGTTTCTTGCGGCGCTGATGACGTTGGACCTCGGCAACACTGATAAGCTCAACGTCTTCCGCCAAGAATTGGACCGGCTCGACATCAGGCTGCTGCCGCCGGACATCAACCGCTCCGAGGTGACGTTTGCGGTCGAGCCCGATCCGAAGATCGGGAAGCCGGCGATCCGCTACGCGCTGGCCGCGGTCAAGGGGGTGGGCGGGCAGGCAATGAGCGAGCTCGTCGCTGAGCGTACCGCCCATGGTCGCTTCAAGGATCTCTTCGATTTCGCCTGCCGTCTCGATGCCAAGAGCTTCAACCGACGGCAATTCGAAAACCTCGCCAAGGCTGGCGCGTTTGACAGCCTGAACCCGAACCGGGCGCAGACCTTTTCAGCGGCCGAGCAACTCTTACGCCACGCAAACCTGGCGGCTGAGGAGCGCGAGAGCCGTCAGGAGAGTCTATTCGGCAAACTCGATCCGAGCTTTGCGCCGCGCCCGGCCTTGCCGCTGGTGGCCGATTGGCCGCCCGTGGAGAGGCTGCAGCACGAGTTTGCGGCGATCGGCTTTTACCTGTCGAGCCATCCGCTCGACCCCTACGGCAAGAGCCTTGCACGCGCCGGTGTCATCCGCTTCGTCGAACTGCCGGCGGGGCTGGCGGCGAACGACGCGGCTCGTTTCAAGCTCGCCGGCATCGTCGTCGGT
>DASQCY010000695.1:0-5671 GCA_035634495.1 Allostellaceae bacterium | reverse complement strand
GTCGAGTGGTATATGCGGGTGAACAAGGCCGGGTAGGCGAGCGAGCCGCCCGTCCGGTCTGGAGGACAACCGATGAACATCGTCGACCGGCGGCCCAACCCCAAGGGCAAGAGTCTCAGCAACCGGCAGCGGTTCCTCGGGCGTGCCCGGGCGGAAGTCAAATCGGCGGTGCAGGAAGCATTGCGCAAGCGGAAAGTCGCCGACGTCGGTCAGGGCGAGAAGGTAGCGATCCCGACCCGCGGGATCAGCGAGCCGATCTTTCACCATAGCCGTCGCACCGGCCGCACCGAACATGTCGTTCCGGGCAACAAGGAATATCTCAGGGGCGACGAGATCCCGCGGCCAAACGGCGGCGAAGGGCGCAGCGGGTCGCAGGGCAGCCCGGACGGGTCCGGCGAGGACGCGTTCGAGTTCACGCTGTCCAAGGAAGAGTTTCTCGACATGTTCTTCGAGGACCTCGAACTGCCCGATCTTGTGAAGAAGAGTCTCAAGGAAACGTTCGCGGTCGATTTGCAGCGCGCCGGCTATACGGTCACAGGCAGTCCAGCCAATCTGAGCGTCCGCCGTACAATGCGTAACAGCATGGCCCGACGCATTTCGTTGCGTCGACCTAAGCAGTGGGAACTCGAAGCGATCCGCGAGGCGATCGACAACGCCCGCGCCCGCGGCGCCGACGAGGAGGCCGACAGGCTCGTCCGCGAACTCGAACGGCTCGAGCATCGCAGCAAGATAATTCCCTATATCGACCCGCTCGATGTCCGCTACAACCGTTTCGAGCGCGTACCTCGCCCGAATACCGAAGCGGTGATGTTCTGCCTGATGGATGTCTCGGGATCGATGACCGAGGCGATGAAAGACCTCGCCAAGCGATTCTTCATGCTGTTGCATGTTTTTCTGATCCGGCGCTACCGACATGTCGATATCGTCTTTATCCGTCATACGAGTACTGCGGAGGAGGTAGACGAGGAGACGTTTTTCTACAGCCGCGAAACTGGCGGCACTGTTGTTTCGACCGCACTCGAGAAGATGCTCGAGATCGCGCGATCTCGGTACTCCACCGATCGGTGGAACATCTACGCGGCTCAGGCCTCTGACGGCGATAATTACGGAGCGGATAGCGGCCGTTGCGTGGCACTGCTTGGGGAAGAAGTGCTTCCGCTCTGTCAATACTTTGCCTACGTCGAAGTTGGCGACGGTGTGGGAGGTAGTCTGACGGGCTTGTCGCGCGACAGCGATCTCTGGCGAGCCTACAGCGAGGTCGCGCCCGCGCATCCACACTTCGCGATGCGCCGTGTGGGTGACCCTTCGCAAATCTTCTCGGTGTTCCACGAATTGTTTGCGAAAGGGGGCGTTCGTGCCTGACACACACTTGGCGGAGGCGGTACGGCTCGAGGCGTCCGCCCCGCTCTTCACCGGCCCAAACTGGGATTTCACGGCGCTGCGCCAAACCTACGACGCGATTGAGAGGATCGCGCTCGACGAACTCGGACTAGATGTCTACCCGGTTCAGGTCGAAGTCATCACCTCCGAGCAGATGCTCGACGCCTACGCCTCGGTGGGCCTGCCGCTGATGTACCGGCATTGGAGCTTCGGTAAGCGCTTCGCCTTTCACGAGACGCTTTACCGCCGCGGCCTGCAGGGGCTTGCTTACGAAATCGTCATCAATTCCAACCCTTGCATCTGCTATATCATGGAAGAGAATTCCATGACGATGCAAACGCTTGTCATGGCTCACGCCGCATTCGGCCATAATCATTTCTTCAAGAACAACTATCTGTTTCGGCAGTGGACCGATGCAAACGGCATTCTTGATTATTTGAGCTTTGCGCGTGACTATGTCGCCAAATGCGAAGAGCGATACGGCGTTGATGCCGTGGAGCGCGTTTTGGATGCCGCGCATGCGCTGAAAGACCATGGGGTCAACCGTTATGCCCATCGCAGCAAACCCAACCTTGCGGAGGAACAGCGCCGCGCAGAGGAATGGCGCGCACACTCCGAGGCGACCTACAACGATTTATGGCGCACCGTACCCGGCGGGGGAAAGGACAGAGAGGATCCCGACACCGCCGAAGCGCGCCTGCAGGAGATCAAACGGGATCTGGGCCTGCCCGAGGAGAATTTGCTGTATTTGATCGAGAAGCGGGCTCCCCGGCTCGAGGATTGGCAAAGCGAGTTGGTTCGTATCGTCCGGTTGATCGCGCAATACTTTTATCCGCAGAAACAGCTGCAACTTATGAACGAAGGATGTGCGACTTTCGTCCATTACGAAATCATGCGGCGACTGCACGACAAAGGCCTGATCACCGAAGGATCGATGCTGGAGTTCCTGCATTCGCATTCGAGTGTCGTCTTTCAACCGGATTTCGACGACCCGCGCTTTAGCGGATTCAACCCCTACGCGCTTGGCTTTGCGATGATGAGCGATATCCATCGCATCTGCGAGGACCCCACCGATGAGGATCGGGAGTGGTTTCCCGACATAGCCGGAAGGGGAGACGGCTACGGCGTGTTGCGTCATGCCTGGGCGAACTATCGCGACGAGAGCTTCGTACTGCAATATTTGAGCCCGGCGCTGATCCGCCGCTTTCGCCTGTTCGAGGTCTCGGACGACAGCACCAAACCGGCTCTCCGGGTCGAAGCGATCCATGACGATGTGGGCTATCGCAAGATCCGCAGCGCATTGTCACGGCAATATGACCTGTCCCGTCGCGAGCCCGACATTCAGGTCGTCGATGTTGATCTCAGAGGCGACCGCTGCCTGGTCCTTGCTCACTACGTCCACGAGGGTGTCTTGCTCGAGGAAAAGAGTAGCCGCGCCGTATTGCGTCATGCGGCGGTGCTATGGGGGTATTCCGTCAAGCTGCTGGAGATCGATGCCGCGACCGACAAGACGCTCAAAACCTACGAGGTCGCGCCGCCCGGCTAACCGCGAGCACGGCAGCATACCGACCGGAGGTTGTGGTCGCGGGTATCGCCGGCTCCGTTTGATGATCGTTCTTGGCATTGAAACGAGTTGCGACGAGACCGCCGCAGCAATCGTTGCAGCGACGCCTCAGGGTCCTAAGATACTATCCAATCAGCTTCGAACGCAGTTCTCCGAACATGCTCCTTTTGGTGGGGTCGTGCCCGAGATTGCCGCGCGGGCGCATCTCGATCATCTCGATAATGTGATCGACCGCGCGCTCGCCGAGGCCCGTGTCACGCTGACCGAGATCGATGGAGTTGCCGCTGCCGCGGGTCCCGGTCTTATAGGCGGTCTGATTGTCGGCACGATGATGGCGAAGGGGATCGCCTGGGGTGCCGGCAAGCCATTTATCGCGGTCAACCACCTCGAAGGTCACGCGTTGACCTCCCGACTGACCAATCGTGTTGATTTCCCCTTTCTTCTTTTGCTGGTCTCCGGCGGGCACTGTCAGCTCCTAGTATGCGCTGGGGTTGGGCGTTACACCCGCCTCGGCACGACACTCGATGACTCGCCCGGAGAGGCGTTCGACAAGACCGCAAAACTGATCGGGCTCGGCTATCCCGGCGGTCCTGCGATCGAACGCGCCGCCAATGAGGGCGACGCCCACCGCTTTGTCTTGCCCCGGCCACTCAAGGGAAGGCCCGGTTGCGACTTCTCGTTCTCTGGATTGAAGACGGCGGTACGCCAGCTGATCGCAGACGGGGGCGGCCTCAAATTTAGGGATACCGCCGATCTCGCCGCGTCGGTCCAATTCGCCATCTGCGATGCGCTGATCGATAGAACAGCGAACGCCGTCCACTGGTATCGCCAACGCCACCCGGAGGGGACCACCCTGGTCGCGGCAGGAGGCGTCGCAGCCAATGACCATCTGCGAGGGCGCCTTGTTGCGCTCGCGGAGGGTGCGGGGCTGCGCTTTGTCGCGCCGCCGCCCGCACTGTGCACCGACAACGCGGCAATGATCGCCTGGGCAGGGATCGAGCGGCTTCGTCTCGGCCTCGTCAATGATCTCGATGCGGCGCCCCACCCGCGTTGGCCGCTCGACGCCGGCGCACCGCAACGGCCGGGAGCGGAGGCCACACGGCGGCATAAATGAGGTCGGCCGAGTGAAGCGGTTGGGTATTATCGGAGGCGGTGCCTGGGGGACCGCGCTCGCCGTCGTTGCCCGGCGCGCCGGCTCGAACGTGGTGCTGTGGGCGCGTGACCACGATGTCGTCGCCGCGATCAACGAGCGGCATGAAAACCCGCTCTTCCTGCCCGGCATAGCGCTTGACCCGGCGATCATTGCGACGAACGACATCGATAAGGCGATGGCCGGCACCGAAGCAGCGTTGCTCGTCGTGCCAGCTCAATTCCTCCGCGGCGTGATCCGCGCACTTCGGCCCGGTCTGACTGAAGGGATACCGGTCCTGCACTGCGCCAAGGGAATAGAGACCTGCTCGCTCAAAACCATGTCGGAGGTTTCGGCCGAACTCCTACCCAATTCCCCTTTCGCGGTGCTATCGGGACCGACCTTCGCCGCCGAGGTTGCCCGCGGCCTGCCGACGGCAGTCACGATTGCCAGCCATGATAGGCCACTGGCTCGTGGCTTCGCGGCGGCGCTCGGGAGTAGCAGGTTCCGGCCCTATTTGTCGAACGATCCGACCGGGGCCGAAATCGGCGGCGCGGTGAAGAACGTGCTGGCGATCGCGTGCGGGACCGTTCAAGGCCGCGGATTGGGCGAGAATGCCCGTGCCTCGCTGATCACCCGTGGGTTCGCTGAGATGATTCGGCTGGGGCTCGCCAAGGGTGGCCGCGCTGAAACCTTTGGCGGGCTTTCGGGCGTCGGCGATCTTGTGCTGACATGCTGCGCTCCCCAATCGCGCAACTACGCGCTCGGAGTTGCGCTCGGCCGCGGTCAGAAGCTCGGCGCAGCGCTCGCCGGCCGGCGCTCCGTCGTCGAAGGCGTGGCGACCGCCGCCGCTGTCGCGAAATTGGCGAGCCAGCTTGGAATTGAGATGCCCATCAGTGAAGCCGTGGAGGCGGTGCTGTGCCGCGGCGCGTCAATCGATGCGGTGATTGACGGCTTGCTGCGCCGGCCTTATCGGAGCGAATAACCGGCGGCGCCGTGAGCTTTGCCTGGTTGAAGGAAAAGGCGTTTGCGGAGAGGCAGAAAGCCAATATCATCAGGCCAGAAAGCAGCGTTATCCCTCGGGCCGAAATGAGCGAGAACGGAAAGCGCGGCGAGGAAGGGCCGGGTACGGGTGTCGTCGTCAAGGCGAAGCCGAAGACGAAGAAGCCCTCGATGTATAAGGTGTTGATGTTGAACGACGATTACACACCCATGGAATTCGTCGTCCACATCCTCGAACGGTTCTTCAATAAGAACCGGCAGGAGGCAACCCGCATCATGTGGCACGTGCATAAGCGCGGCGTCGGGGTGTGCGGTGTCTATACTTATGAGGTGGCCGAAACCAAGGTAACCCAGGTCATGGATTTTGCCCGGCAGCACCAGCATCCGCTGCAGTGTACGCTGGAAAAGGACTGACCTCCGGGCTTCGCCCGGGGTCGTGAGGAAGGTAGGCGGGCGTGTTGTCACGCAATCTCGAAAAGTCGCTGCATCGGGCTCTCGCCTATGCCAATGAGCGCCGGCACGAATATGCCACGCTCGAACATCTGCTGCTGGCGCTGACCGAGGATCAGGATGCGGTCGCCGTATTGCGTGCCTGC
>DASQCY010000694.1:0-2925 GCA_035634495.1 Allostellaceae bacterium | reverse complement strand
AAAGACACTGCAACGCGAATTGATCGACCCAAGGGTCAAGGAGAACTGTGGCCGCCTCGTCAAAACCACCGGCGACGGCGCGTTGGTGGAGTTTGCCAGTGTCGTCGATGCGGTGCGCTGCGCGGTCGAGGTGCAACGCGCTATGGCCGAGCGCAATGCTGACATCCCAGCTCAGCGGCGCATCGAGCTCCGCGTCGGCATTAACCTTGGCGATATCATAATCGACGAGGGCGACATTTACGGCGGCGGCGTCAACCTCGCCGCCCGCCTCGAATCCCTGGCAGAGCCGGGTGGAATCTGTGTGAGTAGGGTCGTGCGCGACCAAGTCTGCGATAAGCTTGACCTCTCGTTCGAGGATCTGGGCGAATATGAGGTCAAAAACATTGCTCGCCCGGTGCGCGTCTATGGCCTGCGGATCGGCCGGACCCCGGCGGTGACGGCACTGGTAGCGCCCGCGATACCCGACAGGCCATCAATCGCGGTGCTACCGTTCCACAACCTGAGCGCCGACCCCGAGCAGGAATATTTCGCCGACGGCATGGTCGAGGACATTATCACCGGGTTGTCCCGCATCCGCTGGTTGTTCGTGATCGCCCGCAATTCGAGCTTCACCTACAAGGGCCGCGCCGTCGATGTGAAACGGGTCGGCCGCGAGCTGGGCGTGCGCTATGTGCTCGGAGGCTCGGTGCGCAAGTTTGGCAAGCGAGTCCGCGTCACCGCGCAATTGATCGAGGTCGAGACCGGTGTGCATGTCTGGGCCGAACGCTACGACCGCTCGCTCCGCGACATCTTAGCGCTCCAAGACGAGATCACCCTGAGCACTATCGGCGGGATCGAGCCGAGCCTCAAGGCGGTCGAGATCGAGCGCGTCAAGCGCAAGCGGCCGGAAAACCTTGACGCTTACGACTTCGTGCTGCGGGCATTGCCGCACCTGAGCGCGGCGATGCCTGAGCAGGCGCGCATCGCGGCGCCATTGCTCGAACGCGCCCTCGCCCTCGAGCCCGGCTACGGCCTCGCTCACGGCTACCTCGCCTGGTGCCTCGAGGTGTTGTTCGTGCGTGGCGGGCTCGACCCGGAGGTTGCGGCCGCAGCGGTGCGACACGCCCATGCCGCGATCACCCATGGCCGCGACGACGCCACGGCACTCGGCCTAGCCGGGTTTGTCATCGCGATCGTCGAGCACGATCGACGCGCCGCGATCGAAGCCTTCGAAGCAGCATTGGCGCTGAGCCCGTCTTGCAGCATCGCGCTGATTTTTGGCAGCACTGCGATGGGTTGGGCGAACGAGGCGGAGCGGGCCCTTGAATGGGGTGAACGCGCCGTCCGACTGAGCCCGTTTGACCGGCTCATCTATGCCGCGCACATCGGGCTTGCAGTCGGACATTTTGCGCAGGATCGCTACGAGGAAGCGGTGAGCGCCGCACGGCGGGCGATCCAGTCCAATCCGGGGTTCAGCGTCGCTCACTGGGTCCTGGCCGCGTCCCTCGCCGGGCTCGGCCGCATCCCGGAAGCAAAGATCGCAGCCGCCAAAGTATTAGCGCTTTCGCCAAACTTCACGACCGCCGGGACTTTCGCTGGCGTCGGGGTTGCCACCACGCTCGCGGCACGCTTCACTGAAACGTGCCGCGCGGCAGGGTTACCGTAATCACGGGCGCAGCGACCATTTGAGTTCCGTCGCGAATTCGTAGCGACACGGCTCGCGACGGGCGATGAAAGTCTGTTATCGGTCGACTGCGCCGGTTTGGCATGAGAGTTGGGCAGCTTGCGCGTTCGTCATTATCGGTTGGCTTCTCGACACGAGTGGCGAACCCGTGCGCGACCGAGCGCTCGGGTAACATCTTCACCTCAGCCATTCCCCTACCAGTCAGGAATTCGAGCTCAGCGTGACCACCCTCCCTGCCGTTCATAACACACACCCCAAGGTCTTCATGTTTCTCGGGGTCCGCATGAAGATCCGCTCGCGAGCGCCGATACCGGCGGTCAATTCTCACTCGTCGAGGGGACGATGCCGCCCGGTGGTGACGGCGGCCTGCATGTCCACCTTCACGAAAATGAATCGTGCATCTCTTGGAAGGGCAGCTCGCGGTGACCATCGACGACAAAGTGTTCGATTTGAAGCCGGGAGAGTCCGACTTCGCCCCGCGCGGCGTCCCCCCAAAGACTAAGAAATTGCGGCACCGTCCCGGCGCAGCGGCCTAAGGCGCCGTCGCACGGGAGGCGACCACCTGACCGGGGAAGCCTCGTCTCGGAGGACGACCACGTTAGTCCCGAGTGAGATATCGCCCCAATCATCCGTCACGCCGATCGTCTTCGTCATCGCCGCCTAGGCTCGGCGGCCGAGCGAATTGGAAAAGGTTGTGATCATCACCGGCGGCGCCCACGGCATGGGCGAAGCCGAGGCCCGCCTCTTCGCGGCCGAGGGGGCGAAGGTTGTCGTGGCCGACATCCTGGCCGGTGACGCCGAGACGGTCGCCGCCGCTATCCGCACCGGCGGCGGCGAGGCGACCGCGGCCAAAATCGACGTTACCAGCGAAGCCGAATGGAAGAGTTTGATCGACAAGACGCGGGCGGCTTGTGGCCGGCTCGACATCCTAGTGAACAATGCCGGGATCTCGGGGAGTTCGGTCGGCGACCCCGACGGTCTGGAGGGCTGGCACCGGATCATCGCGGTCAACCAGACGAGCGTGTTTCTCGGCACCAGGCTCGCCGCCGAGCAGATGGCCAAGACCGGTGGCGGATCGATCGTCAACATCAGCTCGATCATGGGGTTTGTCGGCAGCACCCGCGGTCACCCCGCCTATCACGCATCGAAGGGCGCGGTACGGATCTATTCCAAGGCCGCGGCGATGCGCTACGGGCCGTCGGGGGTGCGGGTCAACACGGTGCATCCGGGCTATATGCCGACGATGCTGAACGCGACCAACG
>DASQCY010000693.1:0-2096 GCA_035634495.1 Allostellaceae bacterium | reverse complement strand
TTCGGCGACAGGAAGGCATGCGACCAGCTCGACGATGCGATCAGTGCCGCCCGATAGGGCGAGGCGGCCAATACCTGGGCGACGGCGGCGCCGACCTGCATGCAGCGCCAGGGTGCCGGTGCTGGCGGGTCTTCGGCCTCGTCGGCTGGTCGCGGCGGCTGGAACAGATGGGCAAGGCCGCCTTTGGCATGAAGCAGGGTGCGGCCGTAGCAGTTGATCGCGAACGGGATCACCGGATAGGGAAAGCCCGCCCGGTCCCAGTCGAGATAAAGAAATGTATTGGTAAAGGCATGGGCCAGCGGATGGTGCAGCGGCTGGTAGGCGTAGGCCATGTCGATGCCGCGCTCGATCAGCCCAGTGGCGAGGAACTTCGCCGCCTCGCGATGGCCCTTAAGCTTTAATCGCCAATCGCCCGGCTCGTCCCAGCGGTTCGGCTTTCCGCCATTGGCGTTATCCCATGGCTTGACGTCAAACTGATCGTCGTAGCCCAAGAGGCAGAAGGCCGGGACGATATCCTCGCGGAAGTTCTCGTATTGGTCGTCGCCCCAGACCACCACAAGATCCGGGTTGAAGTCGTCGAGGATCTTGCGGATCGCCCGGAAATCGTTGCCGAAGCGCTCGCCGCAGCGATTGGCCGCCGACAGGCCGTCGTCGTTGCCGAGCTCGGCGATCAGCTCGGCCGGCCAATTGGCCGGATCCTTGCGCGAAGCCTCGACATTGGGGGCGCGCAAGGTCGTCTTGAAGACCCCGGTCAACCCCTCGTTCGGCATGCACAATGTCGGCCAATGGGTGACGCCGAGACCGAGTATTTCCGCCATCTGCCCGTTCCTTCCGTTGGAGTGATTCCCTACCGATAGAAGCTAATACTGCCCGCGCGGCTCGAGCCCAAACGCGTGCTGGCCGTACATCGTTCCGACCGCGTCCCAATTGAGGCTGACGTGACGCGCCACCGCGTTGGCGTCGCGCCACGCGCGTTGCACCGGGTTGCTGAGATGCAAGCCGTAGCCGCCGGTCGAGGCGTTGAGCGCCTCGACCGCCTGCACCGCGAGCTTCGTCACCCAGGCCTGGTTGCGGCGGCAGCGGATGCGGTCGGCGATCGTTATCTCCTCGCCGGCATAGAGCTTCTGCGTCATGTTGCGCATATCGGTTAAGAGGATCAGCTCGGCGCTCTCGACCGCGGCGGCCGCTTCTGCGTAGCGCAGCTGGATCGTGGCGAACTCAGCCATCGGAAGCTGGCCACCGGCCAACGCGCCCCGGGTCTTGCGCGCGCTCGTCATCTCCAGATAGGCGTCGAGCGCGCCGCGCGCCGCACCGACCGCGGTCGACGCCAGCATCGAGGCGCCGTGGATCAACAGCGGCATGCGGTAAAGCGGGTTCTGATGATATTTGGCGCCGGGTGCGGTGCCGGACCGCGCGTCGGCAAACAGCAGCACCCGGTGCGTCGGCACGAACGCCTCGCGGACGACGATATCCTTGCTGCCGGTCCCGGCGAGGCCGCAGACGAACCAATTGTCGACGATCTCGCAAGCGCCGATCGGCAACAGGAAGAACGCGCCTTCGAATGGAGGCTTGGCGCCCGGTGGCGCGATAAAGGCACCGAGCTTGACCCAGCTCGAAGCGTCACAGCCGCTGGCGAACGACCAGGTGCCGCTCAGCACATAGCCGCCATCGACTGGAACGGCGGTGCCGGTCGGCGCAAAGCAGGCGCAGGTGAAGGGGTCCTCGTCGCCGCCCCAGACCTCGCGTTGGGCCTCGATCGGGAAGTGGGCGATGGATCGGCCGTTGGAAACCGCACCGTTGACCGCCCAACCGGTCGAGGCGCAGGCCGCCGAGATCGTCAGCGCGATCCTGAGCGCCACCTCGCCGTCATACTCGAAACCGCCGAACTCCTTGGGCCGGCAGGTCCGCAACAGCTCGGCGTCGCGGATCTTGTCGATGATGCGGGGCAGCACGTTGCGATTGCGCTCGGTTTCTTCGGCGAGTGAGCGGATCTCGGAGACCATGCCGCGCGCCCGGTCGATCAGCTCCTCCGGGCTCGGAACCGAAAAGCGCCGGATCGCGGCGGTGGTCATACGCGTGAACCCCTTGTCACAGGC
>DASQCY010000692.1:0-9358 GCA_035634495.1 Allostellaceae bacterium | reverse complement strand
ACCGGGTCACGGCATTCATGACCTGCTTTGCGCTGTTGAGCATCATCGCAATGCTGCTCGGCCGCGAAACCATGGGCGACCCGCTGCCACGATAGCCCGGCTCACCCCGGCGGCGTGTAGGCTCGGCCCGGCGGATAGGTCAGGTGCTTGGGCAGATCCGGGTTCATGTGGTCCCAGGGCTGGGCGCTTTTGACGAAGATGTCGGCCTCGGGGCGAAACCCGCTGGGGTCGTCGAGGCTGCCGACCCGAAGGCCGACGATCTCCGGCCGGGCCGAGACGCGGATGAACAGCGGGCACCCGCACTCCGGACAAAATGCTCGCGTCACTCGGTTGCCGGCGTCGCTCGAGCTGACATAGAGCTTGGGCTGACCTTTGGTGACGCGAAACCCGGCGGCAGGCACGCGCATCGCCGCGACATACGCGCCGCCGCTTTGATGCTGGCAGTCGCGGCAATGACACAGCAACGAAAACAGCGGCTCCCCTACCGACTCGTACCGCACTGCTCCGCACAGACAGCCCCCGGTCCTTGCCGTTGTCATCGCCGATCTCCTGCGGCCCTCCGTTGGATATCATAATTCATCCGCGAACTCGGCACCTCCTCGACGGTGATCTGGTGGCACGACATAGCGGATGCGCCAGACGCCGGGGCGGAGCTCGAGGCGATCGCCACAGCGCTACAATTTGACGCCGCCTGGGCATCCAGATTCGCCGGTCTTAATTAACCTGGAGTGTTCCGAGCATACGATCGAAATGCAACTGATTGGCAGCATCGTGTCTCGTCCCGAGGCGCTGGTGTGCGATAATCTTCGAGGGAGGTAGCCGTGGCCGCAGAAGCGCAAAGTTTTGATTTCATCGTCGTCGGATCGGGGGCAGGCGGCGGCGTGCTAGCCTCTCGCCTCGCACGAAATGACAAGGGTCTAAAGGTTTTGCTGATTGATGCAGGCAGCGACCCAAGAGCCAACAAGCATTACCAGGTCCCTGCGTTTCACGCGCTGGCGACAGAGGATCCCGAATTGCGTTGGGACTATTTCGTCGAGCATTTCTCGGATCGTGATCTAGCCCACATGGACGAGAAATACGCGGCGGACAAGGGGATATTTTATCCTCGGGCCAGCGCTATCGGCGGCTGCACCGCGCACCATGCGATGATCACGGTCTATCCCGATCCGTCGGATTGGGACGACATCGCCGACACGACCCGCGATGAATCCTGGCGCAGCGACAACATGTGGCGCTACTTCGACAGATGTCGTGACGGCAATGCTTTCGGATGGCTCGCGATCGAAGCGACCACTGTGGCGACCGTGCTGAGTGCGGCCAGGGACACCACGGTCGATGAGATCCTCCTGGCGGCGGTCGCGCATGCGCCACACCGCCCAAAGGGCCTTTTGCGGCGGCTCTTCGACAGTATCCACGACCTCTTCGGTGCTGCCGAGGAACCCATCTTCGATCCCAACCATGTTGACTGCGTCAACGGAGACCGCGAGGGCCTGTATCGGATTCCTCTTAGCACCAAGGGCGGCAGGCGCAACGGCGTGACCGAATTGATTTACGGCACGAGAGATCACCCGACTTACGGCAAAAATCTAACGATCTGGGAGAACGCCCTCGTCACCAAGGTGAAATTTAGCAACGGCCGCGCGGAAGGGCTCGAGTATTTGCAGCGGAAGGGCGCCTACCGAGCCGATCGCGACGCCACGAAAGGGGACTGGTCGCAGCTGCCGCAGGATCTGCCGACAGTAACGGCGACGAGAGAAATCATCCTCGCAGCCGGCGCTTTCAACACGCCGCAATTGCTGATGAATTCCGGCATCGGTCCGGCGCCGGACCTTGCTGCACAGGGCATCAACGTCATTGCCGACCGTCCGGGTGTCGGCGCCAACCTGCAGGACCGGTACGAGATCCCGGTGATCAACCAGCTCGACCACGAGTTCACCCTGCTCGCCGGCTATGACTTCAGCGGCGACCCCGACGATCAGGGGTTCAGGGAGTGGGACGATCGCAAGACGGGGTTTTATGCCACCAATGGCGGCACGATAGCGATCATGCGCCGCTCCGGCGAAACCCCGGGCCCGAACTGTGATCTGTTCATTTTCGGCATACCCGGCGAGTTCGCTGGATATCGGCTTGGCTACTCGGAGGCGATCCGCACGCCGGAGGGACGCAGCCGCTTTTCGTGGATCATTCTCAAGGCCCATACCAGCAATCGAGGCAAGGTCAGGCTGCGAACGACCGATCCGCGCGATCCGCCGGTGATCAATTTCCAAAGCTTCGGCGACGGTGGAAGGGACGACGACCCCGATCTGAGAGCGCTCCAATGGGGAGTGGATCTTGTTCGCGGGTTCATGGATCCGCTGCGCAAGTTAGGCAGCACAAAGGGCGAATACTTGCCCGACGTTGCGCGGACCGGGCAGACGTTGAGCGAGTTCATCAAGACGCGCGCTTGGGGTCACCACGCTTCGTGCACATGCCGGATCGGCGATCCAGCCGACAAAGACGCCGTTCTCGACAGCAGCTTTCGCGTGATCGGCGCACCGGGCGCCAATTTGCGGGTCGTCGACGCCTCGGTGTTCCCGAAAATACCCGGCTATTTCATCGTCCTGCCGATCTATCTGATCGCCGAGAAGGCCGCGGACGTGATCCTGCGGCAGTACGGTGCCGTGACGATGCCAGGGTGATGTCCGCGAGGCGATCCTCCGCGAATTCGGCACCTCCTCGACGGTGATTCGTCGGCTTCAAGGTGCCGCCCGTCGAAAAATCGGGTCTATGTCTCGACCGTGGCTCCGCGCGGCCGGACCCGCTGCCTGCGAAATTGGGAGCCGCCGATGGTGCCAGCGGCGACGAGCGCGAAGAGTGGGAGCACGCCGGCATCCATCAATGCGCCGATCAAGATCTCGACCGCGATGGCGATCAGGAACGCTAGAACCGGGCTGAGCAGGGCAGCCACGGCAATCGACCATATGGCCCAGGTTGGGAGACTACCCACGCGGTTTCCGCTCGCTGTGCCTGACCGTGCCTTTCTAGCACCGAGGCGGTCAGCAACCCGTCCGGCGCCTCGTCACACGCATTGCTTAGCGAATTGTTGGCCGGTGTCCCTCGCCGTGCGGGGCGGGACATAACGATCGCCACGCATGAGCGCCGGCTATCAGTTGCCCGGCCGTCATCCGGGCGGGCATTCGGTGATGGCAATGCGGTTGCACCGGCGCCCCACCCCGATAACGAGAGGCTGGGGTTGATTTGAGCCTTCTGTGTCACCCGTTGCAAGAGGCCGGGGCGCGGAGCCTTGGCGCTGCGCAGCGCCCTGGAGGTGCGGCCAGTTCTCCTGCATCCCCGGCGAAGGCAAAGACGGACCTAGCCAAGTCCAAACCCATTTCTTCGGCCAAGTTGGGCGACAATTTTTTCCGGATCGCCTCAGGCCCTATTTGCGGCAATTGTTTGTTCACGGCCCGACCGCCGGGCTATCATGTTCAATTGCACGCCAATCGCCCGGCAGCGAGCGGTGCAGTGACTTTCGTACAGGACCCGGATGGCTATCTGCTCTTGGTTGCGGAGAACATTGGCCAGAGACCGACCTCTGGGCGCGATCAAACCATAGTGTCGGCGGGTTAAGTGTTCACCATGGCGAGTACAAATGATATTAAAGCGAAAACCTCAGCTGATGGGCTTTCGACAGGGTCTTGCCAAGCTTATGCGTATCAGGAGCGCGTTTCGTTACTTGGTCAAACCCAGGCCGCCTCTCGCGAACAGGTGGCCGGGGATGCCGGCGTGGCACCCGGCTTGGATGTCGCTCTGCTGGTCGCCGATCAGGAAGCTGCCGTCGGGCGGCGGATCGGTCTCAATATTTGCGCCAGTTTAGCGAGGCAGCTCGGCCATTGAGAAAGGCGCCGGCGGCGTCGAGCCTGCCGTCGTGCAGCGTGCCGACGAGATTGATCGTCGCCCCGCGTGATCTGTCGGCCCGCTCGGCGCGCATCTGGATCGTCGCCCGACCAGCGGGGGAGACATCGCCGTTCATGTGAAAGGTGACGTTGCGGTTGAGGCCCGGCCACTGCCCCGAGAGCTTGCCTTGCTGGACCGTTCCCTCCGCCGTGAAGCAGTGCGACTGATCGGCCCGCCACGGGCCAAAGCAGATTTGACCGCCATAGCGACCGTCGGTGACCGCGAGCGGTGCCGAGATTGGCGTCGCAGGAGCCGCCGGCGCCGCAGTCGGCGAAGTCGACAGGGCCGGGACTATCGCCTCGCGAGGTTCAGCAGTCGGCGACACTGTCGCCGCGGCGGCGTGTGGGTGCGCCGCATCGCTCGCCGTCGTGGCGGCCGCTTGGTTCCCCTCACCGCCGAGGCGCCAATTTAGGGTGGCAGTGCGGCCGTTGGCGAAATTGCCGGTGGCGTCGAGCACACCGTCGTGCAGCATGCCGTCGAAGTCGATCACCGCCTGTTGCGTACCGTCCGCCTTTTCGCCGTGTACGTGGATCGTGACATGGCCACCGGCGGAGACATCGCCCGACAGGTACATCGTGATACCAGGCTCGACGCCGGGCCATTGGCCGGAGAGTCTTCCCTGCTGCAGGGTGGCCTTGATCGGCAGGCAGTGGGCCGCAAGCGTTGCGGTTGCGCCGAAACAGATCGGTCCGACATATACCCCGTCATTCGCGGTCGAAATCGCCTCGGCCGCCAGCGGTGCCGGCGGATGCGGAGGCTCGGCCGGAGCGGGGGCCGGAGGCGCGGGCGGCGGTGCCGGCTGGACCGCGACCGATTTCTGCGGTTCCGCCTCCGCGCGGGGCGGCGCCCGGTCCGTTACGTCTTTAGCCACGGCCGACCGCGCCGCTTGCGTCACCTCGTCGGCGCGGCGCTGGTGGCTGGAATACGCCCAAAAAACGCCGCCACCCACCGCCAGCAACAGCAGCGCAGCGGCAGGGGCAAGCCATTTCGCATACCGGGCGACGCCGCGGTGGTCGGGTGTCGCGGTGGGCGACGGCAGTTCGCCGAGCCCATCGGCCTCCACGATCGAAAAGGTGCGTACCGGCTGGGGAATGTTCTTGAATCTCATGTCGCCGAGCGGCTTGAACGACAGCGAAAGGCGGTTGCGAATCTGGTCGTAGACACTACCGGAGATGCAGACCCCGCCGGGCGAGGCGGCCGATTGCAGCCGCGCCGCGACATTCACCCCGTCGCCGAGCAGGTCCTGTTCCTGCACCATGACATCGCCTAGGTTGACGCCGATGCGGAACTGGACCTGGCGGTTTGGCGGCAACTGGTCGTTGCGGGTGCGCAGCGCCGCCTGGATCTCGGTGGCGCAGCGCACCGCCTCGACAGCGCTGCCGAACTCGGCGAGGATCGCGTCACCGGCGGTGTTGAAGACGCGGCCGCGGTGCGCGGCGACAAGCTTTTCGAAAATCTCCTTGTGGCCGCGGAACACCCGCAGCGTCTGCTCCTCGTCCTCCGCCATCAAGCGGCTGTAGGCGGCTACATCGGCGGAAAGGATCGTCGCCAGGCGGCGTTCGAGATCCTGCTCCGCACCATCGCTGTCGGGCACTTCTGTTCCCCGCACATTGATTTGCGGCCGCGATCATAGCACGACGCGTCTGGCGGCACTCGTTTTGCGCCTCTTCGCGCGCGCGGCGGGCCGACAACAAGCGCCTAAGTACAAATATCTAAACGGCTCTTTACTACTGGAACGTCGCGGCACCCGATGGCTCAACCGCTCCAACGTGGCGGTCAACTTGACGTTCTTCGGTTAACTCCTCACCGGACGACCTGGCTAATCTGCAACGGAGCAGAAGTGCAGTGCGGAAAGGCGGACCGTATTCCGCCCTAAAGCGGCTTCTGCGATCGTCAATGGCCTAGCCTTGCGGGTATAGATGCTCGGAGAGACCGGGGGAAGCCGACTCCGTGATCGTGACGACGCCGACACGCCCGCTCGCCAGAGCGCTCAAGAGCTCGACGCGACCTTCGTGGGCCGTCATCGCGGAACGGTTCGGCATGGATGTATGCTTTGGGAGAAGCGAGGTTTGCCTCCGGTTGCCGCGCGGGGCCGTCTTGGCCGCCGCCTCGGCCTGGGCAACACGCGCCGCGAGACCCGGCGTGAGATGAGGGTTCACCAAGAAGGTGGCACGCGGCAGCGACGGCGCGATGTCATGCAATAACTGCAAGCGTTTCGGATCGAGTTCGGCCGACATCTGGGTGAACCCGGTCGTGTTGTCGGCGGGGTGGGCCAGCGACGCGACAAAGCCTTGCTCGACCGGATCGTTAACCTGCATGAACACGACCGGGATCTTGCGTGTGGCCGCCAGCAGAGCCGTCGTTCCCGCCGGCCGACGCAGATCGGGCGGCCAAGGCGGGCAGCCGGTCATAGTCGCCCTCTGCCCAGCGGTATTCGATCGCCACGTTCTGTCCCTCGACGTAGCCGGTTTCGCTCAGCCCCTGGTGGAACGCAGCACCTGGGGCGCAATCGGGCCGATGCTGCCGAGGAAGCCGATCACCGGCATCGCCTTCTGCTGAGCGCGCAGGGCGCGCGACACGGTCACCGCGCCCCCTACCAGGAGGAGTAATTCGCGTCACGTCATGCCCAGCCCCCTCTATCTAACCCCGAGCAGGAACTATGGCTCAATAGAAGCTATACCGGAAACGGCGGGCGAGCGGCTTGCCACTCGCCCCCGGATTCCCCGCAGCACTGAATGGCGGCTGTGGGGCATGTGCGGCCGGTGGCGTCGCCAGAGAAATGACTATTCCGTCTTGATCGCGTCGGCGCCCTGGATGCGTTGAGCGAGGGCGGCCCACAGGAAACGGTCCATCTTGCCGTCGAGCACCGTCGTTGCCATGTCGACCTCCGGATCGGATCGAGAGTGTGTCTAGCCCGCCACTGGCCGAACGAAGCGCCCACGTCCGACTCGTGTTTTTAGTAGTGCACCCCGGCGCGGACGAGCGCGTCCAACCCGCGCGCGGGCAGATCGAGCGCGGGCGCGCGTGGCGAGCCACGAGGCGCCCTGAAGATCGATGAAGGGCGGTTCGAGGCTCCCCATGGTGGCGCGCCGCACGTACAGGAAACCGGTGCCGCGAGGCCCGCGCAGATACTTGCGGCCCGCGGCCCCGAGCATGTGGCAGCCGATCTGCCGCACATCGACCGCGAGTTGGCCGACCGACCTGGCAGGCATCGAGGAGATAGAGGATGCCGTGGCGCGCCGCGATATAGCCGACCTCGGCCGCCGGATCGACGAGCCCGCCTTGCGTCGGCACGTGCGTGATCGCGATCAGCTTGGTGCGCGGACCGATCGCGCTCTCGAGTGCCTCAAGGCCGAGCGGCCCGGACGCGCCGTTGCCGAACACGTCGATCGCGATCCCGACGCGCGCCTTCATCTGCAGGAACGCGAGGTAGTTCGACACACTCGGCCCGCCCGGTGATGACGCGGTCGCCCGACCGGAGCGCACCGCATAGAAGACCATGTCCCAGGCGCGCGTGGCGCTTTCCACGAGCGCGATCTCTTCCCGACGCGCGCCGATCAGCGCGCCGATGACGTCGTAGACATCCGCGATGCGATCGGCTGCTTCGCCCGCAGCCTCGTAGCCGCCGATGGCGGTCTCGCGCGCCAGACGGCTTGTCACCGCGTCGACGCGGCGGCAAGACAGCGCCGGCGTTGTTGAAGTGGAGAACGTTGGCGAAACCGGGCGTGTCCGATCTGAGCAGCTGCACGTCGAGCGTCATGATGGCCCCCAGGCAAGCACGTAGCGGCAATTATGCTGCGGATGGACCCGTTCCCAACCGGCGCGACGTTTGAATTGCGGCCGTGGCCCGCTCAAGGTGCCGGGCTCCGGCTCGTGTGCAGCCCGGCCGCCTTCCACTCGGGAAATCCGTCCTCCAGCCGCCGTGCCCGGTAGCCGCGCTGACGCAGCAACGCGACCGCTTCGAACGAGAGGACGCACCAGGGGTCACGGCAACAGGCGACGACCTCCTGGTCTGGCGGCAATTCGGCCAGACGCCGTTCCAATTGTGAGAGCGGGATGTTCAACGCGTCGGGCAAATGCCCATTGGCGAACTCGTCCTCCGGGCGCACATCGAGGACGGTCACGACCCCGTAGGGTAGATGGTCGAACAATTCATCGCGGGACACCGGCTCGAACGCGTCGCGCGGCCGGAAATAGGTCGCCATCACGCGGGGAGAGCATGGCGCCGCTATTCGAGGTCTCTGGCCTGCAAACCGAAATAGAAAAAGAGCCGGATGCGGAGAGGGCGATTTCCCTTCAGCCTGGGCGCTCGGTCTCGACCAGATGCAACCAAGGTAGTTGCTCCTCACGGAATACGTGTCTCGTGGGTTGCAGTTCGACCGCGCGGTCAAACGCGCCGACATGGAAATGCGTTTCGGTCGGCAAGCCCGCGCTTTCGCAGGTCAATGTTGATCCGCAGCGGGCGCAAAACCCACGCCGAGTTCTTCCCGGCGTAGAATCGAACTTCGTTATCTCGCCTTGTGTAACCCTATAAGCCGTATGTTCGAATGCGACAAAAACCGAAGCAGGTGCACCGCTATGCTTACGGCAACTTTGGCAATGGCACCAATATACTCCCTTCGGCGAATCGGTCGCAACAAAACGAACCGCGCCGCACAGGCAGCCGCCTTCGAATTGGTCGGTCGTGCCGCTCATGATCTTGATCCTCCGTCGCGTCGTGGAATTAGTCGGTGCGTCGCAAGGAACCTCACTGCTTTTTCCGCTTGTGCCCCTGCCGATCATAGAGCTTGGTCGTGCTAGGGTCAGGGTGGCTGGCGGCTTTTGCACGTCTTCCCGCTGCACGCCGTTTTAGTGAAGCTGCAGTCTAGTGCGGCGCCCGTCAATCGACTTTATCTCCGCACGGCATCGCACTGACCGATCTTGCGGGCACCGGTCTGCGCAGCTGTCCCCTCACACCGGCGAAGGATTCGACGAAATCGACGGTTCCGAGTTCGGCCGATTTAATTCCCTGATCGTCGATTCTAGCTCCCTGTTCGTCCGATTTATTTCTCTGTTCGGTCGCGTAGGGAATTACATTCGGGTGTTTTGTAATATCAATGACTTGCCGGCATGGGATGGGTCCCCAAACGACCCGGAATCACGTTTTTCGCTGTATCTTCCCGTCCACCAGGGAACCCGATCCGCGTCGATTTACTCCGCCGCCAGCCCCTTCAGCCGGTAAAGGAGGTCGAGCGCATCGCGCGGTGTCAACTCGTCGGGGCGGATGTCGCGCAGCAACGCTTCCGCCGCGGATTCTCTCGGGGCCGGCTCGGGGCGGCGGCGGGCGGCATTGAACAACGGCAGGTCGTCGGCGAGCCGCGCGAGTGCGCCACCCTGCTCGCCCTTTTCCAGCACCCCCAGCACCTCCTCGGCGCGCGCTGTC
>DASQCY010000691.1:0-7102 GCA_035634495.1 Allostellaceae bacterium | reverse complement strand
TGCTCTCGCGCTGCTCGCCGGCGCGGCAATGTTGCGGCCGTTCGCGGCGAGGGCGGCCGGCGAGCCGGCAAAAGTCTTTCGCCTCGGCGTTCTCTTCCCTGCACCGCCTGCGACCCCTTATCGCGCATTCGTGGAGCAATTGCAGCTGCTCGGCTACGAAGAGGGCCGCAATCTGCAGATCGACTATGCGCAGCTCGACGGCGCTGATACCGACCGCTCTCCCTCGCGATGACGGCGGAGCTAGTGGGTCGCGAGGTCGACGCGATTTACGCCATCGGGCCGGAGGTCGTCCTCAAATCGGCGGTCGCAGCAACCAGAACCTTGCCAATCGTGATGCTCGCGATCGACTACGATCCGGTCGCGCGTGGCTACGTCAGGAGTCTCGCCGTCAGGGGCGGAAGCCGGGACGTGCTGCTGGCAATGGCCTCGCCGTAGTTCTCCCAGGATCGCGAACGACTCGCCGCGGTGGCGGTCGAGCACCGCTTGCCGTCGATGTTCGCGTTTCGCCAATGGGTCGATGCCGGGGGCTGATGGCCTACGGCGCCAGCCCCACCGGCATGCAATGTCTGGCTGCAGACTATATCGATCGAATCGCAAAAGGCGCAAAGCCGGCGGATCTGCCGGTCCAGCAGCCGACGAAATTCGAGCTGGTCGTCAATTTAAAGACCGCGCAGGCGCTCGGCGTGACGGTGCCGCCCGCGATCCTCGCTCGCGCCGACGAAGTCATCGAATGACCCGGCGCGTTTGCCCGCGCCTCGCCCTACCGTCGGGCAATTGACAAATTGCAATAAATATGTTATTCGAGCAATTAATGCATGGCACGGCCAAACCGCTTGTTGCAACCCTGGCGAGAGGGTTTGCTGCAGATTTGCTGCAGATGCAACGAACGAGAAATAGCTGTACGCCTTTTTGTTGCAGTTGCCGGCACCCTCCCGGTCAGCCGGTCAATGCAAGCGAAGTGACGTGCGGACGTGGCTGAACCTGGGCCGTCCGGAATACCTGGCCTGGCCGATCCGCACGGAGTGGAGCTTGCCCTCGATGTTGCGGCTCCAGAATTCCAGGAACCGGCGCAGCTCAGGGAAATCCGGGGCAACATCGAACTTTTGCCAGATGAAGCTCTGCAACAGATCGGGATGGTCCGGCAGACGGTAGATGATCTCCGCGGTCGTCAGACGATAATCGCTAAGTTCCTGCTTTTGGTGGTCGCTCACCTTCGTGCTCTCGTGCGGCGTGCCTGGGTAGCCAGACGAGCATGCGCGATCGAGCGCTCCGTTACAAGCAAAAAACTAAGCAAAACAAATAATTAGCAGCCGACGAGCGAGGCTGCTGCCAGGGTCGCCACGTGCTTCCCTTGAAGCGATCGCGCGAGGGGTTAGATAGAGGGCGACGGAAACTTATACACTATGGGTGTCGTTCACCAAGGGCGGTCGGACGTCACCCTCAAGGGTCTTTACAGCCATGAACCGGGTCACGCCAGCGCTCGTTCTGTCAGGCGGGATCGCTTTGATGACGGGCACCCTAAGTTCTGCGTTCGCCGGTGCGCCGATACCCGAAGTGGGCGGCGCTCCGATGCAGAGCATCGCCCCGGTCGTCGGCCGGGTAACCCCGGGGGTTGTAGGTATCTCGGTGCGCGGCCGGGTGCGCGAGGACAACCCGTTATTGCAGGATCCGCTGTTCCGGCAATTCTTCAACCTGCGGCAGGGACCCATCGAGCGCGAGACCGAGGCGGCCGGCTCGGGGGTGATCGTCGACGCCGCCCAAGGCTATGTGCTGACTAACAATCACGTCGTCGAGAACGCGACCAACATCGAGGTCACGACCAAGGACAATCGACAGCTCAAGGCGAGGTTGATCGGCCGCGATCCTGAAACCGACATCGCCGTTCTGCAGATCGCTGCCGGTGGTCTGACGTCTGTCCCGATGGGCGATTCCGATCGCCTGCAGGTTGGCGATTTCGTCCTGGCGGTCGGCAATCCGTTTGGCCTCGGTCAGACCGTGACATCGGGGATCGTCAGCGCCCTCGGACGGAGTCCGGGCATCGAGGGCTACGAGGATTTCATCCAAACAGACGCATCGATCAATCCGGGCAATTCAGGCGGTCCGCTCGTCGATCTGCAGGGGCGAATCGTCGGCATCAACACCGCGATCGTCGCGCCATCCGGGGGAAATGTCGGCATCGGCTTTGCGGTACCGATCAACATGGCGCGCCAAGTCATGGACCAGCTGATCAGCGGCGGCGAAATCAAACGCGGCCGCATCGGCGTAGCGATCCAAGACCTGACCCCAGACATCGCTCAGGCGCTCGGCACGACACACACGCAAGGCGCGGTGATCGCCCGGGTCGAGCAGGGCTCGCCCGCCGACCGTGCCGGCTTGCGGACCCATGACCTCGTCGTGGCGGTGAATGGCGTGCCGATCCATACCGGGGCCGAGCTGAAGAACCGCGTCGGCCTGTCGAAGATCGGCGACGCGGTCGATCTGACCATCATCCGCGCCGGCTCGGAGCGCACCGTCGCGGTTCGCATCGACCAAGTCGCCGCGCAACGCCAGCGGGTACGACAGCACTGAACCCGGATGGCGCAGACACCCTATGAAGTGCTCGGCGTCAAGCCGGACGCGAGCGCGGAAGAGATCCGCACGGTCTATCGGAAGCTCGCCAAGCAATATCACCCAGATCTGAACCCGGGAAAACCCGCGGCAGAGGAACGGTTCAAAGCGGTCTCGGCCGCTTATGACCTCCTTTCGGACCCGGAGAAGCGAGGGCGCTACGACCGTGGAGAGATCGACGAGAGCGGCGCCGAGCGGCCGCCGCGCTCGTATTATCGCGGCTATGCTGAGGGTGCGGAGGGTCGGAAATACCAGCCGGAAGGCGAAATGGATCTGGGGGATCTCGAGGACTTGTTCGCCGCTTTTGGCTCTGGCGGGCGTGGCCGGCGAGGTCGCGGCGGCGAGGGCTTCAAGGCGCGCGGCGGCGACCGGCTCTTCACCTTGACCGTCGACTTCGTCGAGGCGGCGACCGGCGCCAAAAAACGCCTGTCATTGGCTCCCGAGCAATGGCTCGATGTGACGATTCCACCCGGTATCAACGACGGTCAGGTGCTTCGCTTGCGCGGAAAGGGTGGGCCCGGCTTTGGCGGCGGCCCGGCCGGCGACGCGCTGATCGACGTCCACGTTGCGCCCCACCCGCTGTTCCACCGCGACGGCGACAATATTCAGATCGAGCTGCCCGTCAGCCTCGCCGAGGCGGTGCTCGGCGCCAGGGTGACGGTGCCGACCGTCACCGGTCCGGTGACGATGACGATCCCGAAGGGTTCGGACACCGGCGCGCAGCTGCGCCTTCGCGGCAAAGGAATTCAACGCAAGAAGGGTCCGGGTGATCAATATGTGACGTTGAAGGTGGTGGTCGGCCCGAGTGGTGATCCGGAGCTCGCGGCGTTTCTCGAGAAATGGGCACCGCGCCACCCGTTCGATCCGCGACAGGGAACGCCCTGATGATCGCATTCGAGGAGCTGCTCGACCGCTTCGTGGGGCTCGATCGACGCGAGCTCGCCCGTTGGGTTGAAAACCGCTGGGTGCTGCCCGAACGGCGCAACAAAACCTGGATCTTCCACGAGATCGATGTCGCCCGGGTCGAGTTGATCCTCGAGGTGCGCCGCGAGTTTGCGATCGACGACGAGGCGCTGTCGCTCTTCCTCGGATTGCTCGACCAGGTCTACGATCTGCGACGGCAGCTTGGGCGGCTGTGCGACGCGCTTGCCGCCCAGCCGCCGGAAATCCAGGCGGCCGTCAGGCGCGCGTTGCCGCGGACCTCTAACGACTGAGGCGTCGCCCTCTCCCCCGCCTCGCTTGCGCTCGCCACCCTCTCCCGATGCGGCAGAGGGTCGATCACAATGTCTGAAACCGTGCCCTCGCACCGCGCTCTATGGCGGCGGCGACCAGCCGTTCGAGGTTGAGCCGATGACGGATCAGCTCGAGGATGCGCAGCTCCTCCTGGCTCGCTTCGCCATCGGAAGCGACGAGATCGCAGGCGATCGCATAGGCGGTCTCGCGCAGCTTTGCGGGGAGCGCAGCCTTGATCGCCTTCAGGGTCTCCTCGAGCCCGTCTTCTCGGCTCATCAGCTCGGTGCAGTCGTTGAGCACCCTCGGCAGCTCGTTTCGATCGAAGTCGCGGAATACCGGAAGATCACGGACGATATCGCCGATGATGCGGAGCTCTGCATCGGGCAGCTCGCTATCGGCAGCCGACACGATCACCATCGTGTAGATCAACGCGCGGTGGTGATCGAGCATTCCGGGTCCTCTCGGGATGGGGTGTGTGATGGGCTGTCAGAGCAAAACCGCAACACGCCTGTCAACCCCCTCCCATTCCCTCCCCCGCATGCGGGGGAGCCCCCGGACAGCCGCCCGCCAGGGCGGGCGTTCCGGGGGTGGGTGGGGGCGTTTCGAGAAACCGGGCAGTCGCCTCGGTCGCCTGAGCCAGCGGCACGCGCTCGACGGCGACGCTCTCAGGAAAGGCGGCAACCAGGCGCGACGGCATGGCCCGGTCGAGCATGACAAAGACGCCGCGATCGTCGGCGCGGCGGACGAGCCGGCCAAAAGCCTGCCGCAGCCGCAGTCTGGCGATCCTGTCCGCATACTCCACGCCGCCGAATACCGGTTTGCGGGCTCGGTGCAATATATCCGGGCGCGGCCAGGGAACCCGATCGAACACGAGCAGGCGCAACGCGCGGCCGGGAATATCCACCCCGTCGCGCACCGCATCGGTGCCCAGCAGGCAGGAATCCTCCTCGGCGCGAAAGATATCGACAAGCGTTGCGGTCGACATTGCATCGACGTGCTGGGCGAGCAGGAACAGGCCGCGTGCCTCGAGCGCCGGGGCAATGCGCTGGTGTACGGCGCGCAGCCTTGTAATCGCGGTGAAGAGTCCGAGCGCGCCGCCATGCGCCGCGACGAACAAGGCCGCATAGGCCGCTGCGACCTGCCCGATGTCGTCGCGAGGGATATCGGTGATCACAAAAATCCGGGTCTGCCGCGCATAGTCGAACGGCGAGGCGATGCGCGCCGCAGCCGGGCTCGCCGGTAGGTGGCGCAGACCCGTACCGGCTTCGGCGCCGCGCCAAGCGAGTTCGAGATCGGCCGCGCCATCGGTCAGGGTCGCCGAGGTGACGAGGAGACCATGCGCCGGCCGCGCCACCAGCGCGGCAAAAGGGATACCCGGATCGATCCAATTCCGGTTGACGCCGACATCGGTCTCCAACCCGTCGATCCGGTCGAGCGCCAGCCACTCGACCGACTCGGGTTGAGGCGGCTCGGCGAGGTCGCGGAGCAGCCGGCTCCACGCGGCGAGCTGCAGCTCGCCACGCCGGTCGAGGCTCCGGATCGACGCATCGAGGCGCTGCCGCAAGCTGGGCTCGGGCGGGTCGTCGGGATCCTCGAGCCGGGTTCGCAGGGTATCGCAGAGCCGCTTTAATGCGCTCGCCAGCCGTTCGAGGCCGTCGGCGAGCGTTAATGCCGCCTCTATTAAGCCCTCGATCGACGGCCGCGCCTCGGCTTGCAAGCCGTACCCGTTGTCTGCGAGCACGGCACGCGCCAACACCTGCTGGCGGACCAGCACGAGAAACTTTTCGTAGCTTTGGTGCCCTCGCCCTTCGGCGACCCGCTGCGCCCAGTCGTCGGAAGGGAGGATACGCGCGGCGGCGAGGACGTCGATCAGCGCCTTGGCGCCGACTTCGTCGCCTTCTACGAGGTCGCCGATCCGGCGCCGCAAACCTCGCGCGCGCGACCCTCGGCCGCCTTCGGCGCCGACGATCCAGCGGCGCAGCTCGCGCCCTTCCCGGCCGGACAGGCGTACGGCAAAGGCGCCGTCCGCCGCCGCGAGCAGGTGGTGACCCTCGTCGAAGACGTAGCGGGTGGGGACGGTCGCGTCATCGAGCCCGCCGAGAGCCGCCTGCGCCATGACGAGCGCATGGTTGGCAACGACGATGCGCGCTTGCCGCGCCTTGCGGATGTTCTTCTCGACGAAGCAGCGGTGAAATTGAGGGCAGGCCGAGTGCACGCATTCGCCGCGGCGATCGGAGAGCCAGTTGACACGGCCAAATCCGATGAGCTCGGCGAGCCAGCCCGGGAAGTCTCCCGCCACCAAATCTCCGGCATCGCTGGCGGCGATCCAGCGCGCGATCAACCCCAGTTGCGCCAGTGATTGCCCCGGCCGCATAAGCGCGGCGCCGAGTGCCTCCTCATAATTCAACAGACAGATGAAATTTTCGCGTCCTTTGCGGACGACAACGCGGCGCTGCTTCAGCGCGGGATCGGGGTAGAGACGGTCGAGCTCGCCGGCGATTTGCGTCTGCAGGTTGCGGGTATAGGTCGATATCCACACCGACCCGTGGTTCTTCTCCGCCCACAGGCTCGCCGGCGCGATATAGCCGAGCGTCTTGCCGACTCCCGTCCCGGCTTCGGCGAGGACGGCTTGGGGCCGGTCTGGCTGGGCGCGCGGCGCGAAGGCCGCAGCAGCGGCCGCGGCGTAATCGGCTTGCTCCGGGCGCGGCTCGGCGGCAGCACCCAGTAGCTCGGCGAGACGCAAGCGCGCCTCCTCGGGCTGCACCGTCTCGTTACCGGGTGCCGGCCCTGGCGTGGGCTCGGTCCATTCCGCGAGCCGCGTCCACACCCGCAGCCCTACCGTCCGCGCTAGTGCATCCGGATCACAGACGGGCAGTGCGGCGAGGACGGCCGGGGCCCATAGCCAGCCGCCGCGATCCATAGCCTCCGCCACCGCGCGCGCCTCGTTACCGGTCTCCCCTCCGAGTTCCTCGAGCAAGCAGCGCGCCGCGGCCGCGAGCGTCACGCACTCTTCGGCCGGGCGGCGCGGCAGATCTATCCCGAGCGCCTCGGCGAGGCCGCGCGGCGTCGGCACGCAGAACCTTGCCGGACGAACAAAGGCGAACAGCTCGAGCAGGTCGAGAGCAGGAAACACCGACATGTCGAGCCGCCGCGCGGTGGCTCTCGCGTGGCACAGCATCGGCGTTTCGCGCTCGACGCGGCCGCGGGCTTCGGCGGGCGCCAGCGCGTCGATCTCACCGTCCGGCGTAAGCCACAGCACTTC
>DASQCY010000690.1:0-5817 GCA_035634495.1 Allostellaceae bacterium | reverse complement strand
CGGATCGTTACTGTGACAAGTAGCCGCCAAGAACTCGTGAAGACAAAAGTTGTCTTAACGGTCGACACCGAGCCGTCGATCGCTGGGGCGTTTTGGCGGAACGAAGCCGCCACACCCCTGATCCATGAGCCTGTCGCAGGCATGGTGGAAGGCAGGAGCGAAGCGCTGGGATTTCTCGTCGAGACGCTGACCAGCCACGGGCTGGTTGCGACCTTTTTTGTCGAGACCGTACACACCCGCTACTTTTCTGACAGGATGATGGGCGGCTATGTCGAGCGGCTGCTGCGTGCACACCAGGATGTGCAATTGCACCTGCACCCTTGCTGGTTGTCGTTTAAGGACGGCAAGCTCGACCGGTCCAACCTGGTAACCGATCATTGCCATGAACTGGAAACCGGGCGACTGACGGCCCTGATTGGCGAAGGCGCGGATCAGATCAGAACCTGGACCGGGAAGCGGCCGACCGGCATGCGAACGGGCAACTTTTCCACCGCGCTGTCGGTGTTCGAGGCCATGCGCCAAGCCGGTCTGAGCCGTGCCTCAAACATCTGCCTCGCCGCCCATCGCCCACCGGAGCCCGAACTGGCGGTGCGGGGCGGCGTGCATGACTTTGCCGGCATCCGCGGACTGCCGGTGACGTGCTTTTTCGACGTGGGCCCGGTGGGGCGCGGACGCCTACGCCCCATGCAAGTCACCGCGCTGACAGCCCGTGAGCAGATCAGGCTCCTCGACGCGGCACATGATGTCCAAAACCCGGTCGTCGTGATCGTCACTCATCCATTTGAGTTCGTGAAAAAGACAGATTTTCGGTACACCAACCTCCGACCCAATCGAATAATCCAGGACCGTTTTCGACGCTTGTGCGCATTCTTGTCTGTCAACAGCGACAGGTTCGAGGTCGTGCCTCTCGCTGCTGCCGCGGATGCGGTCGAGGGGCGTCAGGCATGGAGCGAACTGACGGGAAATGCGTTCAACTCGATTGTTCGCGCGGTGGCAAACACCGTGAACGATCGCTTGAGATTCATCTAACAGTGACGGTACGTGGCCTGCTCGCTGTCTCGTGGAATTGCTTCCCCACCTCTTAAGCTTCCTTAGCTCGCCGTGATCGGCAGCGCGACAAAGCAATCGATCGCGCCGATGTTGGTAATCGCATCGCGGCATAGAGACCGTAATCCCTCGACGCGGTCGACCTCCTGCGCCAGCAATTCGACAAAGCGCTTCCTGAAGATGACATTTTCCATCGTCGGAAGTCGATAGACGCCGCTTACCATGGCTTTCTCCTCTTGCTTGCGAATACGGCGTGCTAAGGTTCGCCAGTCGGTGGAACCGAGGCAACCCATGGACGTTGCTAAAACCGCGGCTTATCTGCTCCTGCCGTTGTTGGTCACGGTGATAGCTCCCGGGCAGGTCTGGGGACAATCGGGCGCACCGGGGACGAAACTGCGCCGCGTTGTACCGCCTGACACGGAAACGATGGTCGCTTCGGCCTCGCGGTTCCGTTACCGAGAAGGGGAAGGGCAAAAGCAATGCTCTCCGAACGGTATTCCGGCACTAGAACTCGTAACGCCGCGCAAGCACGGTACCGTCCGATTTGTCGTCGCCGATCTCGGTGTCCCAAAAGGGTCGGGCTGCATAAACTCGGTGTACGGACAGGCGGTCTTGTATCGACCGGACCCCGGGTTCGTCGGCAAGGATCGATTTACCTATAACGTTCCGGCTGACCCGATGGCGCTCGACTACCTGGGACGCCTGCCGGGGCCCTGGACCGTGTTCGTTACCGTGCGCGACGGAAACTAACGCGCGAGGTAGCCGCCGTCGACCGGCAGTGTAACGCCAGTGATGTAGCGGGCCATATCGGAAGCAAGAAAAACGGCGGGACCGGCGATGTCCTCGGGCGTGCCGATGCGGCCCAACGGGATCCGACTCGCGAAGTTGGCCATATAGGCCGCATCTTCGCGCGCCGTGGCATTGAGCGGGGTCGCGGTAAAGCCGGGACCGATCGCATTGACGCGAATGCCGAGCGGCGAGAGCTCTATCGCGAGCGCTTTGGTCAACAGCCGCACGCCGCCCTTCGAGGTCGTATATGCCGCCGAGTTCGGCAGCGCCACAAAGGACTGGATCGAGCCGATGTTGATGATCGAACCTTTGGTCTCGCGCAGCTGTTCAAGAAAGGCCGTCACCATGTTGTAGGGGCCGTCGAGATTAACGGCCAAGGTTGCGTCCCAATCCGCGCGGGTATTCGACTCCATCACCGTCCCGCGTCGGATGATCCCGGCGTTGTTGACGAGGATCGAGATGGCGCCGGTCCGATTGCGGATCTCGACCGCGAGGCGGTCGCACCCGACACGGTCGGTCACGTCGCAGGCGAAACTCGAGGCCGCTCGGCCGATGGCCGCAGCGGTGCGTTCGGCCGCGCCGCCGTCGATATCCACGGCGACAACTCGCGCCCCGGCGTCGGCCACGGCATGCGCGATCGCCTCGCCAATCCCCGATCCGGCACCGGTGATCAGCGCCAGCCGGCCGTCGAGCAAGCCGGTCATCTTGTACGCTTGCCGCGGCCCCACACCCCCAGATCAAGTCCGAGGGTGAGGGGCAGCTGATTACATGGCGGCCATGCGGGCGGCGCGACGGCGCGCTAATGGCGTTGTCGGCTCGACAGCCGGCTGGGCGGCCGGCATCCGGCCCTGTTCGCGCGGCAGCCACCAATCCCACTCGTCTGCACCCATCTGGTAGTACATTAGGTTCTGCTTGGTGTTCCGATTGACGAGTTTGCGGTTGTAGAGCGGATGCGTGATCGAGCGGACCTCGTGCTCGATCTTGAACAGGCACTTGCCGGTGTCGAGGCAAGCAATGTCCTCAAAGCGGTATTGGTACTGGCTACTCTCCTCGGTGATCAGCCCGCGCTTTTCGAGTTCTTCGTGTGGCCCCGAGAATTCCTGGATGTAGATCTGGAGGTGATGGCCGTCGAATTCGGGGATCTTTTTGTCGGTCTCACGGAAGACGAGGCATTGACCGAGACCGGCACTGACGCGCGCGGCGCGACCGTCGCCGTTCTCCTCGATCTCGGTCGGCGCATAGAAGATCTCCCGGTAGAAGCGGGCGATCCCGTCGGCCGTACCCTCCGGCACGTCGAACTCGACATAGGGCATGCCGAGACTGACCGGGCCGAATTTTTCGGCGCACGGCTCGTATAGACGGAAGCGGTTGCCCCACGGGCAGATCGCCTCGACGAAGGCATTGTGCCGCTTGCAATCGAATTTGCTGCCCCCGAGCCGGCCCTTCACCATGTTGAGCCGCTCGCACAGATCATCGAGGCTCGGCACGACGAGCCCGATATGGCCGCGCAGCACGTTCGGGTCGCCTTTTGGCAGATGGAACTGGCTCCTGCCGACATTGACCCACATGTTGTTGGTGCCAGCCATCATGTAGGGGTCGCGGGTCAGGCCCAGCCCGGCGAGGTAGAAATCGGTAGCGGGCTCCTGGTTGGAGACCCGAAGGTTGACGTGTTCGAGGCCGACAATGTTGCCGATATCCTCGGCCTTGCGGTCATACTTTTGTTGGGTTTGTGCCATCTGGCCCTCCAAAGTTGCTGGTCAGCCGGTGCTGAGCAGCCTTGCCGGAATGCGTATGCGCCTCCATCAAAACAGATTTTCGAACCCTTCGTCTACCGGCACGCGATAGCCGTTGGCCAGGCTGTTGGTTTCGTTCGCCATGCCGACCACCGCCAGAACCTCGCCGAGCATCTCGGGGGTCATCCCCGCGCGCTTCGCGGCGGCGCCGTGCGAGGCGATGCAATAGGTGCAGCCGTTGCTGACACTGACCGCGAGGTAGAGGAGCTCCTTGGTCAGAAGATCGAGGACTCCCGGTGCCATCACCTCCTTGATGCTCTCCCAGGTCCGCTGCAAGGTCGGTGGGTGGTTGGCCAGCGCCTTCCAGAAATTGTTGATCCAATTCGTCCCGCGCGTCGTCATGATGTCGTCGTAGACAGCGCGGATCTCGGCGCTCGCCTCATCATATTCGATCAACCGCGCCATCGCCATTCTTCTCTCCTCAGCTCTCGATCGAGCCGCCCGGACACGAACAGGCCGAGCATACGGAAGTCGCTGATGAGCGACCAGCCCGGATGCCCAAAGGTCACAGGCCGGTTCTGCTCGAAGACGAGATGGCCGAACCAAGCTAGAGGATAGCCGATGACCGGGGCGACCAAGATCCAGCGCCAATCCCAGGTTGCGGCGGCTGCGACGAGCGCTGCCGCCCCAAAGAGGGTCCCTAGATAGTACAGCACGCCAGTGTGCGGGTCCGCATGCGCGGCGAGATACGCTCGCCAAAACTCGGGGTAAGTTATCGGAGGTGGAGCTTGTAAAGCGCCGGCCGGCATCGTAAGTCAGCTTCCACTATCCCCCTACCGCCGCGGAGTCTCGAGATGGGTTACAAAGTAGCGGTGGTCGGCGCGACCGGCAATGTCGGACGCGAGATGCTGACCACGCTGGCCGATCGCGATTTTCCCGCCGACGATGTCGTCGCATTGGCCTCGTCGCGCTCGATCGGCAAGGAGGTTTCCTTTGGCGAGGACGACGTCCTCAAAGTCCACGGCCTCGACACTTACGATTTTCGTGGGATCGACATCGTCCTTTCGTCGCCGGGCGCCAAGGTCTCGGCGGTATTTGCGCCCCGCGCGACCAAGGCCGGTGCCGTGGTCATCGACAACACCTCCTGCTTCCGCATGGAGCCGGACGTGCCGCTCGTCGTGCCGGAGGTCAACCCCCAGGCGATCGCGCAGTGCACCAAGCGCGGCATTATTGCCAACCCGAACTGTTCGACGATCCAGATGGTGGTAGCGCTGAAGCCGCTGCACGACTTGGCGCGTATCAGGCGGGTGGTCGTCGCGACCTACCAGTCGGTCTCCGGGGCGGGTCGTGCCTCGATGGACGAGCTGTTCAACCAGACCCGCGCGATCTATGTGAACGATCCGATCAAACCCGAGTTTTTCACCAAGCAAATCGCCTTCAACGTGATCCCGCATTGCGATGTCTTCATGGACGACGGCGCGACCAAGGAAGAGTGGAAAATGGCGGCCGAAACCCGCAAGATCCTCGACCCGGACATCGCGGTGACGGCGACCTGCGTGCGGGTTCCGGTCTTTATCGGCCACGGTGAGGCCATAAACGTCGAGTTCGAGCGGCCGCTTGGCGAAGACGACGCGCGTGCCGTCCTGCGGCGCACACCCGGTATTACGGTGGTCGATCACCGAGCTGACGAAGGGTATGTGACCCCGGCCGAAGCGGCCGGCGAGGACGCGGTGTATGTCAGCCGCATCCGGCGCGATCCGACTGTCGCGCACGGGCTCAATCTGTGGGTGGTCGCCGACAATTTGCGCAAGGGTGCGGCGCTCAACGCCGTCCAAATCGCCGAAATCCTGGTCCGCGATCACCTCGGCAGCAAGCGCCTCGGTCGGCGGTCGAACGTCGAGCCTCTACGCCGAACAACACATTAGTGTACCCCGCCGGGGATGACAGCTTCGTCGGAACCGGCTCGGTACGCGGCCCCGACGGCCGAGCGCTTTCTCGGGCACAAGATCACCCCGCTCACGCGACGTCGTCTCGACAGCTTTCGCCGCAATCGGCGCGGCTTCTGGTCGCTGTGGATCTTTCTCGCGGTCTTCCTGGTCACGCTTTTTGCCGAATTCATCGCCAATGATCGGCCGATCCTCGTGCGCTTCAATGGCGCTTGGTATTTCCCGGTATTCGCCGATTATTCGGAGACTACGTTCGGCGGCGAATTTCCAACCGCGGCCGATTACCGCGATCCAGCGGTAAA
>DASQCY010000689.1:0-5284 GCA_035634495.1 Allostellaceae bacterium | reverse complement strand
GCGCAAGCCCGCCTCGCGGTCGTACGCGCCGGCCGGCATCGGCCATTGCCGCGGCAGGTTGGAAGGCGCGTAGTAGCGGCCGTTTTCGAAATACGAGACCTGCATTTCCGCACCTCCCCCGTTCAGCGGGTACGGTTGTGGGTATAGTCCTCGCGCTCGCCGGCGCCGAGCCGCAACCCCTCCGGCAAAGGCGGGCGCTGCGCCTGCAGTTTGGCGTGGGCGTCAAGTACCGCCTGGTCCTTCCACAGTTCGAGCAAGACCAGCTTGTCGGGATCGACGACGCTCTGGAACACCTCGAACTGTTCGCAGCCGGCATCCTGCCGCGAGACCTCGCAGCGCGCCTTCATCGCCTGCGCGAGTTCGGCGCCCCTGCCGGGCGCTGCGTGGAACGTAACGACGAGCCGGACCGCCATGGTCTTTCTCCCGTACCCGAATCTCTGTCAACCAGTATCATGACCCACCCGCCCGCCGCGTCAAGCGCGCCCAGGAATGACCGGTTTGGGGGCAGGAAGACCCATTCCGAGCACGAAGCTCGGGCGCGGCAAGGAGAAGCTCCGGCTCTGGCCGTTCCCGCGTTGACGTGAGTATCGGCAGGGGCCTAGAAGACCCGAGCTTGGCGCCACAAGGGAGGAGAAGATGAGGCTGTTCAGAACAGTGCTCGCGACGACGGCGGTCGTGGTCGCCGCATTCGGTCTCAGCGCCGGAATGGCGGTGGCTCAGAACGAGCAGTTCATCCCGCGCCTCGTCTACCGCACCGGCCCCTACGCGCCGAATGGCATCCCGTTCGCCGACGGCTATGCCGATTATCTCGATATGATCGATGCACGCGACGGTGGCGTCGGCGGGGTCAAAGTCACTTATGAGGAGTGCGAAACCGGCTACAACAACGACAAGGGTGTGGAGTGCTACGAGCGGCTCAAGAACAAGGGGCCGACCGGCGCGAGCCTCGTCGACCCGCTGTCGACCGGCATTACCTATGCGCTAATCGAGCGCGCCACCGCCGACAAGATACCCGTCGTCTCGATGGGTTACGGGCGCGCCGACGCCAGTTACGGCGCGGTCTTCCCTTATGTTTTCACTTTGCCCGCGACCTATTGGGCGCAGGCCGACGCCTTGATCAAATATGTCGGGGACAGGGAAGGCGGCATCGACAAGCTCAAGGGCAAGAAGATCGGCCTCGTCTACATCGACATCGCGTACGGCAAGGAGCCGATCGCGACGCTCGAAAAGCTGTCGCAGCAATACGGCTACACCTTTCTCAAATACCCGGTCTCGGCGCCGGGCATCGAGCAATCGGCGACTTGGCTGCAAATTCGCCAGCAGCGACCGGACTGGCTGTTCATGTGGGGCTGGGGAGTCATGAACTCGACCGCGATCAAGGGTGCGGGCTCGGTCGGCTACCCGATGGACCACTTCATCGGCGTGTGGTGGTCAGGCTCCGAGCCAGATGTCGTACCGGCCGGCCAAGCGGCAGTCGGCTATGAATCGGGTACCTTCCACGGCGCCGGCCAGAATTACGGCGCGGTGAAGGACATCCTCAAATATGTCTATGACCAGAATGGCGGGCATACGACCCGCGACAAAGTCGGCGAGGTGCTCTACAACCGCGGCATCATCAACGCAATCTATGACCTCGAGGCGATCCGCACTGCGCAGGGGAAATTCGGCAAAAAGCCGCTCAAAGGCGAGGAGGTGCAGTGGGGATACGAGCACCTCGATATCACATCGCAACGCATCACCGAGCTCGGCGCCGATGGGCTGATGGTGCCAACTGCGCTCTCCTGCGACAACCACGAGGGTAATGGCATGGTTCGCATCCAGCAATGGGACGGGAAGAACTGGAAGTTTGTCTCCGACTGGATCCAGCCGGACCGGACGATGTTGACCGAGATGTACAAGGAATCGGCGCTGAACTACGCGAAAGAGAAAGGTATAACCCCGCGCGATTGTGCAAAGGTGATGTGAGCCCCAGCGCGGCCGCTCCGCTGTGGCCCAATCTGGGGCGCTGCTCTCGGTCAACAACATCGAGGTGATCTATGACCACGTCATCCTGGTGCTGAAAGGCGTGTCGCTCGAGGTGACGGCGGGCGGCATCGTGGCATTGCTCGGCGGCAACGGCGCAGGCAAGACGACGACACTGAAGGCGATCTCCAACCTATTGCGCGCTGAGCGCGGCGAGGTGACCAAAGGCTCGATCAGCTTGGCCGGCGAGCGGATCGATGCGCTCGACGCGGCCTCTGTGGTCAAGCGCGGGCTGATCCAGGTCATGGAGGGGCGCCACTGCTTTCCCCATCTCACGGTCGAGGAAAACCTGCTGACGGGCGCCTACACTAGGGCCGACGGACGCGCCCGGGTCGCCGAAGACCTCGACAAGGTCTACGGCTATTTCCCGCGCCTCAAGGTCCGCCGCGGTGCGACTGCGGGCTACACTTCAGGTGGCGAGCAGCAGATGACCGCAATCGGTCGCGCATTGATGTCCCGGCCGAAAATGATCCTGCTCGACGAGCCTTCTTTGGGACTAGCACCGCAGCTTGTCGAGGAGATCTTCAGCATCGTTGGCCGTCTGAACAAGGCCGAAAATGTCGGCTTCCTGATCGCCGAGCAGAACACCAACATCGCGTTGCGCTACGCCGACTACGGCTATGTCCTAGAGAACGGCCGCATCGTGCTGGATGGCGGGGCTGCCGATTTGCGTTCGAACGAAGACGTCAAAGAATTCTACCTCGGGCTATCAGCGAGCGGGCGAAAGAGCTACCGCGAGGTCAAGCATTATCGCCGGCGCAAACGCTGGCTCGCCTGAGCCTTCAGCTACGGCTGGATCGAGAAGGCCAGCTTCGTCCCGGATAGAAAGATCGAATAGAAATACAATTCGGCGTCGAGAGTGCGCTCGATCGTCTGCGCTCGACGAAAGCCGTGCTGCTCGCCGTCGAACAACAGATATTGAAACGGCACCCCCTTGGCCTTCAACGCTTCCACCATCGCCTCGGCCTGGTTGGGCGGAACGATCGGATCCTCCGCACCTTGGAAAAAGGCGATCGGCACCGATAGGCGATCAGGGAAATGGACCGGCGAGCGCTCGATATATATATCGCGACGGGCCGGGTAAGGACCGATCAGCCCGTCGAGATACCGCGACTCGAATTTGTGCGTGTCTTTCGCCAGAGCCTCGAGGTCGCTAACGCCATAGTAACTCGCACCCGTAGCAAACACGTCGCGGAACGTCAGCGCGCACAAGGTAGTGTAACCACCAGCGCTGCCGCCGCGGATCGCCATGCGCTTGCCGTCCACTTTTCCGCTCGCGGCCAGATGCCTGGCGCCATTGACGCAGTCGTCGACGTCGACAATGCCCCATTTACCGCGTAGCCGTTCGCGATAGGCGCGCCCGTACCCGGTACTCCCACCGTAATTCACGTTCAGAACCGCAAATCCTCGGCTGGTCCAGTATTGGATACTCCAATCCAGTGCGGATGAAAACGCGCTGGTCGGCCCGCCATGACTGCGCACGATCAATGGCGGCAGTTCGCTGGCTGGGCCGCTGAAATCACGATTGATCGGAGGATAGAACAGGCCAAAGGCAGTCAGTTGATTTTCGGTCGGAAACTCGATCGACTGCGGTGTGGCGAGGTAACCGTGATAAGCCTGTACATCCTGTGTGTTGGAGTGTTTGAGGACTGCCACTCGGCCTGAGCTTGGCGCCAATTCAACAATTTCCGGGAAATGTGTCGGTGAAGCGCCGACGAAATAAACATGGTCAGCGCCCGCGCGGAGCGAGGCGATCTCGGTGAACTCGGTGGCGATAGGCGCCACTGCCAGCGTGTTCAGGTCGACGGCCGCCAGCGACGCCGAGCCGTTGCGCGAATAGCTGCAGATTAGCCGCTGCTCGGAAGCGAAGGCGTAGCGCGACGGGCGAAAACCCCATTGCGCCGAGCCGAACTCCGCCTCCAGCGGGTAGACGGCTTCGGTCTTAGCGCTCGTGCTCAGCGGGTCGCCGGCAATCCGGTAAAGGTTCCACCATCCGCTGCGGTCGGAGACGAAATAAAGGACGCCCTCGGGCGACCACTGCGGCTGAAAGATCGATTCCGCGTCGCCACCCGCTACCTTGCGTTTCTCGGCGATCGTGCCGTCTGCGGCACAGCTTCCGACCCACAGCTCTGTGCCATCCCACGGCATGTTGGGGTGACGCCATTCGAGCCAAGCAAGCCTCGTATTGTCGGGGCTTAGGCGCGGAGCGGCATAGAAGTCGTTGCCGGAGACCAGCACGCGTTGCGGCTGCGAGCCGCTGAGCGGAATGTCGACGAGATTGTTGATTGGTTGCTCGGCACCGGCCGTGTGGTCCTCGCGCACCCAAATCATGCGTCTGCGCAGCGGGTCCATGACACCGTCCGCGTAACGCATCCCTCTCGGCTGCGCTGGGGCTTCGGTGATCGGGACTGGCGCGGCCTCGCCTTCCTGCCGGTACAAGCGCTGGTCGGCATCGTTGGAAAAATAAATGACACCCTCGCTCACCAGATACGCGCCACCACCATATTCGTGGACCCGCGTGCGGACATTGAACCCGGCCTGCTCGCTCTGCGCCGCTGGTGTCACATCGGCCGGACGGCCATCCCGTGAGCAGCGCACGATGACCGACCGTCCTTGTTCCTGCGGGCGACTTTCGATCCAGTAAACGTCGCCGCCGTCGACCAGTATATCGCCCAGACCAATCGACGAAGCGACGATCAGATCCGAAGTGATCGGCGATGCCCACGACCCATAGGGGGCGATCCGCGACTCAGCCATAGAGGAGACGATTGCCTCAGTTCCGGTAGCTCGGATCGAGCTTATCGGCGAGGCGCAGCAATGCCGGCCACTCGCGCTGGCCGCCGAGGCGTGGTGTGTTGATTGCATTGGCGAACTGGGCGGCCTGGCGTTCGCAGGTCTCGGGCGACGGCACCACCATCTTTGCCCCCGCAGCGACAGCAGCCATGATCTTCAATTGTGCCTCGGCTGACCGCTCGAAATGGTAGGTAGACGAGAACGCCTCTGCAACATTGCGGCCGGTCGCCAGCAGACCGTGGTTGCGCAACACCAAAACCGGATGGTTGCCGATGCTCTGCTGCAGCCGCTCGCGCTCGTCGAGATCGAGCGAGACGCCCTCGTAATCGTGATAGCCGAGCCGGTTGTAAAACCTCATCGCCCACTGGCTGAGCGGCAACAACCCCTCCTCCAGCGCACCGACCGCGATGTCGGCCTCGGTATGGGTGTGGATGACGCACTCGACATCCGGCCGACCCATGTAGATCGC